>CAZCPP010000240.1:0-6432 GCA_964500655.1 uncultured Anaerolineaceae bacterium
ATTGTACTACCCCCCAGATATGGGGGCGACCTTGCTAACTACCAGAGAGCCATAAAATATAACATAGAGATAGGTGAGCTTCAATTCCACAAGAGTACTACTCCTGAGGCTACTTAATAATTGCGATTCGGTTGTCATCACCTCTCTGACAGGAATCACTAGGCTGATGAGAACCGAACTCTCGTGCGCTATGATGTTACAAGAAAAAGAGCGACACTCAAACGTGTCGCTCTTCATTTTATTTAATTTTCTCTTGCTACTTTCCTGATTACGGGCATTCGATCTTGTAACTTTTTTCGGCCTGTTTGCTGTTCGGGCTGGTGACCACTAGGCGAACCCAGTAGTTTCCCGCAGTTAATGGGGGAGTGTAACTGGTGTCTGAAATATCCTTTGAGCCGAAGCTGTCGAAGTTGGATGTACCTGTCGCCAGAGCACCCCCTTGTTCGGTCGTAAAATGCCACTTCACTGTAGCTGGCCCATTCACCTCGATGCTACCCTTGAGCTTCATGGGGTTAATCGGGCCCAAGCAACCGGGATCTGAGATTTTGTCCGGTTTTTCAATCGCAACCTTTATCACCGAAGCCTCTGAGGGAGTGATTATTGGTAAATTAGCCAAATTTCCGGCAGTATTCGTCACGCTGTCAGCTACCCAGCAAGGAGTGCCAGGTGAGTTTGGTGTGGTCACATACCACCAGGTGCCAGCTGCGTTTTTGCCCTGAATTGTGGCAGTCTGTTCCACCAGTAATGCTCCAATAACCAGCCACTCAATTCCAGGTCCGTAACGGCAATTAACGCCCACTTCCTTGGGCCAGGCGATTGGGGTAGTGGGTGTTCCAGTTGGGGTTGGGAGCGGTGTGTCCGTGGGGAGTGGTGTCGCTGAAGGAATCGCGGTTGCTTGAGGCGGGAGTGGCGTAATCCCAGGTGGGGGAGGAGGATCTACATTTTTACCCTTTCCGACAGGCGCACTTGCAGGCAGGTTGCAGGAAGAAAGGGCAATGACAACAATAAGGATAATTGAAACATTTCGGGCGTTCATCAGTACTCCTTCCAGGAAAATACCAATAAAGTATTGCTAGCGAGATAGCTACCTAACCATCTTATCTGGTTTACCAGTGGATTGCAATAGGACTTTTTGCTCCTTGAGAGTAGGGCAAAAACGGGATTTTTGAATATGATATGTGATATTCATCACAGGACGAAAGGCACTTTCCCCATCTTCTCAAAAGTGCTATTGTTGATGTACATATCACGTCAATTGGGAGAGGCTATGGATAAAAATTTTGAGCAGGCAAAGCAATTTATTGCTGAGCATGATGTGGAAGTGATCGACCTGAAATTTTGTGACCTGTGGGGGCGCTGGCACCATCTCACCATCCCAGTCAGCCAGTTTGAACCAAGATTAATGGAAGAAGGTATCGGTTTTGATGGCTCCTCGGTGGGGCTCAAATCCGTCAAAGCCGGAGACATGGTGCTCGTTCCAGATCTTTCCACAACCTTTCTCGACCCCTTCTGGGACACCCCAACTGCGAGCTTTATCTGTCGCACCATGGAAGCGGATACGCACGAGGTCTTCGCCAATGACCCGCGCAATATCGCCATCCGCGCCAAAGACTACATGCAGTCCACAGGTATCGCTGATGAGAGTCTTTGGGGGCCAGAATTTGAATTCTACATCTTCGATAGTGTCAGCTACGAATACGGTATTAACCGCGCCAGTTACACCATCCAGAGTTGTGAAGCCGATTGGAACAGTCTCGAAGGCGGGCATGGGCACTACATCCCGTTGCATGGCGGCTATCACGCTATTCCTCCAAAGGATCAATTGTATAAAGTCCGCACGCTGATGATCCAGCATCTGGAGAGGATGGGGGTTGGTGTTAAATATCATCATCACGAAGTCGGTGGCCCGGGTCAGTGCGAAATCGAGACAAAGATGATGAACCTGTTACAGGCCGGGGACGCCACTATGGCCATCAAATATGTCGCCAAGATGACCGCGCATGAGAACGGAAAAACTGTCACGTTTATGCCAAAGCCGCTCTATGGTGAGGCCGGCAGCGGTATGCACTTCCACCAGCACTTGTTTAAAAACGGAAAAAATGTTTTTTACGATGCAAAAGGGTATGGATATTTGAGCAAAGAGGCGCTTTACTACATCGGCGGGCTGCTCGAGCATGGACCAGCTCTTCTGGCGTTGACCAATCCATCCACAAATTCATATCGCCGTCTGGTTCCCGGCTTTGAGGCACCGGTCAATGCATTCTTCTCCCTGGGCAATCGCAGCGCAGCAGTTCGCATCCCAAAGTATGCCACTCAACCCGACACCGCACGCATAGAATTCCGTCCCCCCGACGCATCGGGGAATGTCTATTTAATGTTGGCCGGGCAATTGATGGCTGGCCTGGATGGAATTCGGAAGGAGATTGATCCAACAGAAGCAGGCTTCGGCCCGATTGACGAGGATGTCTTTTCTTGGGATGACAAAAAACGATCACGCATCAAGCCACTACCTGCCTCCCTTAATGAGGCCTTGTTGGCGCTCGAAGTGGATCACGCTTTTCTGACCGAAAGCGAGGTATTTAGCCAGGAGATGCTCGAACAATGGATAGAATTTAAACGCGAAACCGAATATTTCGCCGTCCGTAACCGCCCCCACCCATATGAGATGAGCCTTTACTTCGACGTATAAACACTATCTCAATGAACTGAAATCGCAACGCGGACCCACCCTTAGGTTCATGTTGTGATTAAATATTTACAGATTGCGAAAGATCAAAAGATACAGTGTTACAGCGGTGGATAATACAACCAAATAGGGAGAGATTTTATGCACCACCGAGATGGCAGTCCGCACAGTTTGGTTGACGTTCTTCAATTCACCTTCAGCTGCGACACTCAACAATCCGCCTGCGACGATGGTCAAGAAAAATAGTAGTGTGTTGACCACGATGGCGGTAATTTGATCCACACTGAGGGGTGTGGCCTGGTGAGTCCGGTAGACAGTTGCTATCAGGAAGATGCCGGTTGCTAGCCCAATCAATTTATGAATATTGAAGATGATCCCGTTATACGGTTTCCCGGAGCGGCTCAGCCAAAACCCGGAAAGAAAGATGAATAGGAAAAATATCCCTGTGTTTATCATATGTGAACCTATAGGGCCCATGTCATCTCCTAACCATATAACGAATAATTTTTAAAAAAGCCTCATCGCAAGATAGCACATGTGAGGGGCAAACACGTTTTTTTCCAGAAACGACCTGTTATTATTTTAGCGAAAATCGGGAATTCGCTTGGGAGGCCGCTTTGCAGGAATCGAACAAGATCATTCCGCATTGTCCGTGATTTTTTTACCCAAGGTAGGCATAACAACCTGTCCTAAATGCTTTGAGCTTTAGGACAAGTTATATTCACCCCGATTTCTCCCATATTCACCAAGATTTCCAACTCATCTCTATACTTGATCTCGGGAATCGGGTAGGCGATCACTTCCAATAGCGAAGGGTTCTGGAAATTGAGCCGTTTGGTCTCTGGGTGGGGATAATATACCCAGCCTTTGTATTCTATTTCCTTGTAAATCACCTTACAATGCGAAAATGGGAAATGTTCAGGGGGATGTAAATCTGTCCACTCATCATGGTGGAAAGTGAATTCCGGTTTAAGTAATTCGAAGGTAAGGGGGCGAATGGCGATGTTCAATGTACCGTTAAAGTATCTGCTCAGCTCCAGACCGCGAGTTTTGAAGATCGGCCGCTGGCGATCCAGTGCGCCGTAGGGATAGTCCGCAGACGGGCCAGATGCAACGCGATAGCCTTCTACCACGAATCCGTGAATTAAAGTCCAATGCTTGTTCATGCGGGCAATTCGATCGTAAAGGTTGTTCCTTTGCCAACTTCGCTTTCAACATTGATGTTTCCCCCATGCGCCAGTACTAGTTGTTTGGTGATTGCCAGTCCCAATCCACTACTGCCCTCCATTCGCGAGCGAGACTTGTCGCCACGCCAGAAGCGGTCGAAGATATAGGGCAGGTCATCGGTAGGGATTCCACCACCGGTATCGTGGACAGTGATATGCATACCATCGGTAATGGATTTCGCGTGCAAGACGACTTGCCCGCTCTCATGCGTATGGTTCAGTGCATTTGTGAGTAAGTTAGCGAGTACCTGGACCAGGCGATCGTAGTCAGCGACAATCTCAAGGGAAGAATCTGGAATATCTACGTGCAGATCCACATCTTGAGCCGCGGCTTGGGACTCGAATCCGGTAGACACATCCGTTAATAGATCTACAAGCAGGAACCGGGTAGGGTGAAGCGGTAGTTGTCCGGCTTCGGCTAGTGAGAGTGTCTGCAGATCGTCAACCAGGCGCGCCAGAAGACGTGTTTCGTCCAACGAGTTGGTAATGTTTTCAGTAGTCGGCTCGTACACACCATCTAACATACCTTCCAGATTACCCTGAATGATGTGC
Source organism: uncultured Anaerolineaceae bacterium (assembly GCA_964500655.1). Taxonomy (GTDB): domain Bacteria; phylum Chloroflexota; class Anaerolineae; order Anaerolineales; family Villigracilaceae; genus JAABUE01. The sequence continues at coordinate 4,465 of CAZCPP010000240.1, forward strand.
AGGGGTGTGCGCAGCTCATGAGCAATGTCGGCGGTCATATTGCGTCTTTGTTGGTCAGCGCGCTCTAACTCTGCAACCATATTGTTAAACCGGCGTGCCAGGTTACCCAACTCTCCCGGGATTTTCTCGCGCAAGCGTACACTCAAGTCACCTTTGGCAATGGCGTCGGTAGCAGACATGATATCGGCAAAGGGTGTTCCCAGCCGTCGGAAGGCCAACCCTCCAAGGAGGGATGCCACAACAAGAAATGCCAGCGGAACACCGCAAACGGTAGCCAGCAGGCTTATTGGGAAATATTCAGGGTGTGTCTGGTTTGTAACGAGATAAACAACAATGCCAATCGCAGCCAGGAAAAAAATAGAAATGCCACCGAAAAACATGGCAAAGCGCCAGAAGATGAAGCGACGGTTGCGCCGCCACGGTGGCTTAAAACGGTGAGGATAACGGTCTTGCCATGCCTGCCCAAATCGATAGGGATGCCGAGGTCGCCACTTGTGATGTTTCATTCAGGCTTCCCCTCGACGAAGCGATAACCCACACCGTAGACGGTTTCGATAAAACGTGTGTCGGATGCAGACTCCAGTTTACGACGTAGGTTCTTAATATGAGAATCAACGCTTCTATCTACGCTCGAGGCTGCTCCTCCATATAGATCGTCCATCAATTGCTGACGGGTCAAGGTTTGTCCCAGGTGGCGTGTTAGCAAAGCTAATAAATCAAACTCACTGGGAGTCAGGTGCAATGACTCGTCTTTCAATTTGACCGTATATCGTCCCGTATCAATTTCCAAATCCTTAACACGAATGACCGTTGGAACCTTGACACCACCTTGTGCTCGACGTAACAAGGCGCGCACCCGGGCCACAAGCGCACGTGGGGAAAAGGGCTTGACAATGTAATCGTCAGCACCGAGTTCCAACCCAACAATCTGATCGCTTTCATCAGACAGCGCGGTCAACATAATGATGGGCACGTCACTCTCAGCCCGCAAGATGCGGCAAACTTCGCGTCCATCCATCTTTGGCAACAACAAGTCGAGTACGATCAGGTCGGGCCGCTCCCGACGTGCCATTGTCAGCGCAGCTCCTCCGTCCCCGGCACTTACTACACGGAAACCGTTCTTCTCAAGATAATCGCGCGCTAGCCGTACGATCTTGGGTTCGTCATCCACGACGAGGATAGTGGATTGCATAGCTAAAGTTTACCATTTACCTGATGTCATTGCTCGGCAGCGCGAGTGGTACGAGTGATCTTGCCTCGAAATTGAATAAAGGCTCTTTTTAATATTGAGATTGTGAATGACCTCTCGCCTTGCTCGAGGTTGATCGCAAAGATAACAAAAAAAAAAGCACGAAACCCCGGCTTTCACCGGGGCATCTGTGTAACGATATGGTTACTTATCTTTTTTCTTCTCAGCATCAGTTTCGTACTCGCCCTCTTCGTCTTCACATGCCCAAGGCGGACCACCCCATGGGTGACCGTGTCCCTTCCAAGGACCACGCCCGTGATGGCCGTAATGCCATCCCCAACGAGGACGGAAGATCATGCGCATCAAACCAAAGAACAGACATATGAACAGGAAAAATCCAAATATACTTCCAAAGGGGAAGAAACCGAAGTGCGGACGCATCCTGTAACCAGGATAACCAAACCTGTAATCATAGCCAGGTACGGGCAGGCTTTGTCCGCTTTCAGCTGCACTTGAATATGCCTCAGCCACTTCAGGAGACTGGGCAACACCTTGGGTTACACCAGCGTTGTATGCCATGTAGCCTCCACCTATCATCAAACCAACCAGCAACAAAATACCGATCAGCCTTACAACAAAAGAATCTCTCGTAAACATTTTTACCTCCTTCAGGAATATTTAGTATATTTGATTCTTGTAAACATAAGATAGCAATAGATTATGGAGAAAATGTGGATAGACTTGACAGATTTTGTGGAGGCTTGTATAAATTCTGAAAG
>CAZCPP010000241.1:0-6379 GCA_964500655.1 uncultured Anaerolineaceae bacterium
CCTTCAATATTTCACTTTGCATCTATAGATGAAAGCAAACTGTCCGGTAGCTAGTGTAGATATTATGAAAATTTAATATTCTTGAAATGTGACACTTGTCGTCCGCTTTGGTGACTTCCGAGCCTGCCTGAAGGTATCGAATTTAGGTATCATCGAAAAACCCCTTTTATTGACATTTTTTGGAGGAACGCATGCAAGCAGTACCCAGCGAATTCCTGGATATTAATCGTAAGGAACGTGTAAACAAACCGTTTTTTGATCTTGATCTCCGCGCTCCGGAGGAACGTACCTCTGACTTTGAAGACGTAGTCATTGAATTCACTCCAGAACAAGCCATGGTGCAAGCCGCACGCTGCATTCATTGCCCCGATCCGGCGCCCTGTATGGTGGCCTGTCCTGTCAACAATGACATCCCCTCTGCCATGTGGCTAATAGAACAAGGTAAATTCGTAGAGGCAGCCAATCTATATCATCAAACCAGTTCGCTTCCAGAAATTTGCGGCCGTGTATGCCCACATGAGGTTCTGTGTCAGGGTTCCTGCGTCTTGAATAAGAGTCATGAGCCCGTGCTATGCGGGGAATTAGAAACTTTTGCTGTCGATTACAAGCGCCGCACTGAAGGGCGTATCATCCCACTCGGAACTCCAACAGGGAAAAAAATAGCCATAATCGGCGCGGGACCGGCCGGCCTCGGATGTGCCGATATTCTCGTACAACTGGGATACGAAGCGACTATCTTTGAATCCAAACCAGCACCTGGTGGTCTGTTGGTATACGGTATCCCTAATTTCAAACTCCCAAAAGACGTTTGGACCGAAAAATGGGAAGAATTCGTACGGTCTGGGATTAAGTTTGTTCCCAATACCTATATCGGCAAAGACAAGACAATTGATGATTTGTTCAAAAAGGACAAATTCGATGCCGTCTTCATCGGCGTCGGTTCAGAGATTGATGCCAAAATGGAAGATACCCCAGGAACTGATCTGCCTGGCATGTATGAAGCCACTGACTTCCTGATACGTGGTAACGTTGAACTTGATATGCTCCCATCAGACATGCTTGAACCCCTCGAGGTTGGAAATCGTGTAGCAGTTATCGGCGGTGGTGATACTGCTTCTGACTGCTTGCGCACAGCGCTGCGATTAGGTTCTGAAGAAGTGACTTGCTTGTACCGCCGTACGGAAAACGAAATGCCTGGTGGGGTGAAAGATCGCCAGATGGCAAAGGATGAAGGCGCAAAGTATAGCTTTCTGACTCAGCCGGTGAAGTTCATCGCAGGTGAGGATGGACGTCTGGCCGCCGTGGAATGCATCGAAATGGTACTAGGAGAGCCGGATGAGGGAGGGCGTCGCCGTCCGGTACCGGTAGAAAATTCTAATTTCAGCGTAGCCTGTGATACAGCTATCATGGCGCTGGGTTATTGGCCGGATCCCATCATCAGCAAAACCACGCCCGATCTGGAAACCCACAACTGGGGCCTCGTCAAAGTGGAAGATCACGAAACCGGCGCGACCAGCCGCGAAGGAGTCTTCTCCGCCGGTGATTGCGTAACAGGCCCGGATCTGGTCGTAACTGCAATGCGCGGCGGACGGAAGGCTGCGATAGCAATTGATGAATACATAAAAAGGAAATAATTTTCACCCTTGAGGGCAGCGGTACCAAAAGTAATCGGGACACTAACGCGTCCCGATTACTTTTTTACAGACGTCTCAAATGGATATCAACTGCGGTAGTGGCATCTATAAAAGAGCCTTTTGTACTTGTACTTTCTCCAATTCCTTCAACTGCCGCCGAAGAATCAGAAGCACGATCAGACCACCGATTCCAAATAAAGTGTCTACCCCTCTCCAGAAAAGAGGAATGTCGCGTATGGCGCCAAACACGATGGCAAATGGAAGCACAGCGAGGCAGGCGGAAATCCCATAGGTAATAACCCATGAGTGACGGATGGGATCTCGAATGGCCATCAAGAAGGGGATAGAAATGATGAAGTGCCCAAAGGCTAACCAATCATAGCCATAAGCTAAAAATGGATATTTGTCATATGTCTCTTCAATAGCATGAAAAACTTGGAATAACCAATCGGCCATTGATGGCCAATACACTTGGATGATAGATCCCTGTGAGAAGAGAGGGCTTAAAATGCGCAGCCCTTCTCTGACAAAGATGGCGGTTAAACCACTGGCTATGAGTGCAATCGAGAACAAAATGAGCCAAATTCTTGTGGGGGTGAGTGCGCGTGGAGTTTTCATGATTCAATCATGACAAATTCCTATTATCAAAATCTCTATCAAAGCTGTCAAAACCTATCGAAATACTTATCTACTGATTATTGAAACGAATCAGAGCGAACAGCGTATATTTTAATGATTGGACTAACAATCGATAGAAACACAAAGTGTAAAGGAATTCAAAATGACAACTGATGCATATACACCCAAGCAAGATAGCAAAACAAAAAAAGTAGTTTATAAAGGTGCTTCTTCAGCCCCTGTCTATGGATTGGGCTTCATCGGCGCGTTAATTTACTACATACAGCAAGCTGCAACTTTTTGGATAGGGGTGCTAGGTTTTTTCAAAGCCCTGGTTTGGCCGGCAATGTTGGTTTACGAGTTTATGAAGTACTTAAACATGTAGGAGCCAGATTGCCTTATTCGTCTATGAAAAAACCGGGACATTATCCCGGTTTTTTTATTTGTGAGGCTATTAAACTATTTTACGTCCGGCCTACATACTCATCTGTTACTTCATCCAATCGTAAGCTGATAATCTGGCTGGCTGAATCGCGGCCCATAGTCACGCCGTAGATCACATCCGCGGCCTGGACTGTATTGCGGTTGTGGGTGATGATAATGAATTGTGTATCTTTACTCAATTCCTGGAGTAACTCTCGAAAGCGTCCGACATTGGCTTCATCCAGCATTGCATCTACCTCATCCATCACACAGACCGGTGTAGGCGAAACTTTTAGGAGCGCAAAGACCAGCGCGATAGCCGTCAGGCTGCGCTCGCCACCCGAAAGTAGGGCTAGACCCTGCTCACGACGTCCGGGCAGTTTTGCTTCGATTTCGATACCGGTATCCACCAGGTTTTCAGAGTCAGTCAAGGCCAGGCGGGCTGAACCACCGCCGAATAAACGCACAAAAATCTGACGGAATTCTTTATCTACTGCCTCAAATGTTTTGCCAAATTCCTGTTGCGTCAACTCATCCAATTCTGCAATCACCTGGCGCAGGTCGGTTTCGGCTTTTCTCAAATCCTCGATCTGTGTCTTCATGAACTCATAACGTTCGGTTTCCGATTCGTATTCGGCTTGAGCTTCGGGATTGATTGGTCCCATGCGACGCAACTGCGCCCGCTGGCGTTTCATTTGCTCTTCTAATTCAGGAGAAATCTCTGTCACTATTGGTAGTTGTTGCACCATGCCATCCAGTGGTAGAGGCATCGGGCCATCTACATCATCTTCATACTCAAACATCACTAGCCCAAAATCATCCTGAATACGGTTACGTAACGCATCCAGCGCCTCCTGCTTACGTATTAAATCCACTTGCACTTGGTTGTAAAGGCGGTCCGCAGAGGTCATCCCCCGTTGGGCATTGCTATCTTGTTCCTGTAATTCTCGTTCTTGCCCTTCGGTTGTTGCCAATTCTTTCTCAGTCGGGTCAATTTTTTCACGAATTGTGGCGATATTCGTGTTTAAGTTAGTTTCACGCTTGTGGAAAGATTCTCGATTTTTAGTTAATTGGGATAGTTGGGACTCGATCTCTCTAATGCGTTCTGCAAAATCGCTTTGCTGTTCTTCCAGTCTTGATAAAGCCACTTGCCGCTCATCCTGGCGCGTTTTAGCATCCACTAGAGATTGCTCGGAGACTGCCACACGCGTCTTCCAATATGCAACCTGTTCTTGTGCTTCTTCCAGAGACATTCCAGATAATTGTTTACTCAGGATGTTAATATCTTCTTGTGCTTTTGTAGATTCGGATTCGATCTCTGCTTGCTTTTCAGTAAGACCGGTTAACTCCGCTTCAGCGTTCGATATTTCGGCCTGCAACTCTTCAAGTTGCTTAGTGCTCCACTCAAACTGGAGTCTTGCCGAGTCCAATTCCCCTGACGATTCCCGCTCAGCAGAATGGGCTTTCTCAAGCTTTGTTCGAGCTTTGATCAGAGCTGATTCAGCGTTGGATAAGGCTTCACTTTTGGCTTTCAGTTCAGAACTCAGTGATTGAAGCGTAGTATCGAGTGAATCCAATCTTTCTTTTATTAATTTCAACGACCCTTGCAATTCCCGTCGTTGACGTGGTCTGTTTAGGGTTGAACCTCGTGATGATTTCCCAGCCAGCACTAGTCCGTCCCCACGAAACACCTCACCACTCAAAGTTACCGCTTTAACATGCCCAAGTTGGTTGGAAATCAAACGCCGAGCGGCCTCGCGATCACGCACGATGAGCACTTGACCTAACAACACATCCACTGCGGTCTTTAGGTTTTCAGGGGCATCCACCAGTTCAGCAGCCAAACCCAGGCAATTTTTATCTGAGGGGGTTTGGAGTTTTACACTTTTTGAATATCCCTCTATTGGGAGTAAGGCAGCTCGACCAGCCTCATCAGATTCGAGCAGCGTCAGAGCTTCATCAAGCTGTGCATTATCAATCAATATCGCATCCAGATGTTCGCCTAATGCAGCAGCAATAGCAGTTTCAAATTCCTTGGGCACCTCTATAGCATTGCTCAATGCCCCACTTGTTCCTTTCAGTTTTGATTGCCGTGCGGCATCCAACAGGAAACGTGCCCCATCAGTATAACCTTGTAGAGATTCTTCTGCCAGTTCCAATACTTCAAGCTGAGCAGTCATTCGTGAGTGGTCGGCCTGGAAGGTAGCTATCTCGTTGGTTTTCTCACGTTTCTCATCTTCCAAGCGATCGATTTCATTCTTTAGATGCTCAAGATCAGTCTCTACTTTTTGCTTGGCATCTTCAGTATTTATTAGAGTAGATTTTGCCGATTCGCGTTCCGCCTCCAACCGGGCAACTTCCTTCTTTGTAGCGTGAATGGACTCTTCAGTAGATTTCACGCGTTCAAATTGGGTTGACTGACGGACAACGAGTTCATCCAGACGGGCCTGTGTCTCAGCCCGCTGTGAATTTAACGATGTAACAAGTGCTTGTGCAGTGTTAAGCTTACCCTCAATTTCGGATCGTTTCTCCTCACGCAGCACCAGTGCCTTTTCTGCAGAACTCAAGCGTTCATTGGCTTCTTCAAACTCAGATTGTACTAGCGCGACTTCGTTTTCTGCTTCAGCCAACCGCTCTTTTGAGAGCATACGTTCATTTACAGCACGGTCACGATCAGTGCTCAACAATTGGCTGGAGGCCGTCAATGAACGTTGTCGTTCATCGAGCACAGCCAATTCTCTGCTCACAGATTCACGCTGGTTGTGCAGTTCGGATGATTCTCGATGCCACGCGTTCAGCTGTGATCTTAGGCTGTGTAGACGTTCGCGAAAAGTTGTGTATTCCTTCTGAGTGCTTTGGTAACCTTCTCGTGCATCACGCTGGCGAGCTTCTTGCTGACGCTGGGCTTCACGACTCTCAGCCAGTTCTTTCTGCGCCTTGTGCCAGTGGTACCCATACCACTCACGTAGTAACACTTGTAAATCTTCCTGCAAGTGCGAGTATTCCTGCGCTCGTTTAGATTGCCGTCCAAGTTTTCGTAAGCGCGGCTCCAACTCAGTCATGATATCAAGTACTCGCTCAAGGTTACGTTGCGTGGCTTCAAGGCGGCGTAAAGTCTCTTCGCGACGGGTACGGTACAGACCCACACCAGCCGCCTCTTCAAATAACTTACGACGTTCATCAGCCTTTAAGGCTAAAGATGCATCCACTAAGCCTTGGCCAAGAATAGTATACGTTCGCTCGCTCAGACCGGACTGCGCCAGGAGCTCGTTTATGTCACGTAAGCGAACATGCTGATTATTGAGTACATAATCGTTACGGCCATCTCGGTATGCACGCCGTCCCATAGAAACTTCACTAAAGTCCAATGGTAGCCAATCATCACTATTGTCAAACAAGACAGCAGCCGATGCCATTCCAGCCCGTGTGCGCCCATCTGAGCCGGAGAAAATCATATCTTCAGTCTTTTTCGCGCGCAGCAAACCATAAGATTGTTCACCCAATACCCAACGCAAAGCATCAGCAATATTCGATTTACCAGAACCATTTGGGCCGACAATGGCAGTAATCCCCTCGGCAAATTCAAAAACAGTGCGCGAGGCAAAGGTTTTATATCCGTGTAATTCGAGAGATTTAAATCGCAGGGGCATTAATAACTGATGTTACGCGGCTTTGAGCAGTTGGAGTTCATCATAAGCACTTCT
>CAZCPP010000242.1:0-6362 GCA_964500655.1 uncultured Anaerolineaceae bacterium
GTTCCAGACTGGCGTGTCGCTCTATAAAGATCTCATCAGGTGCAATGACCATGATTTCTGTGACCTCCGGATCGTGCAGATAAGGTTCAATGGGCCCCAAGCCAAGAATGCGGTTGACCACGCCAGTGACCAGGTGAGTTTGCGTTTTGCGGGGCAAGATCTCGCCTTGTTCTTGCAGCAGCTTCCAAACCATCCGCGACAGGGTTTCCCGTCGAATAGAGCCTTCAGTTCCCTCGATGGTTTTCTTTGATCCATTGGACTGAATCTGTTCACTGGTCAGGCGATGTAGGCGATCTTCCAGGGTGGCTAGATTTCCGTTCTTCATAACATCACTCCACCAAATCATTCAAAAACTGTTCGCTTTCCCAGGCGGGAGAACGATTGGCCACTTTAAGTACGGTTTTTGACAGGCGCCGCAAAGCACGGCCTAAGCCGCGCCTTTGCTTGAGGGCGCAGGGTAGTCCATAGCTGATATTGGACCAGACTGCGCTCTGGTCGATGGGTAAGGTGGCATAGACGCGCTGCTCGAGATGATCTTCAATTTCCTTGGGACTGACTGGTGCAGTGCGTCCATATTGGTTTAGTACCAGGCCCAGTGGTTTATCGTTCTTGTAAAGCGATTGAATATAGCGTTGGGTGGCTCGCATGGCCGAAGCATCAGGGGTCAATACCACCAGGCATATATCCACCAGATCAAAGGCCGCCACATTGATTTCGCCCATTCCGGTGGGCACATCCAGAAAGGCGAGAGCATATTCTCCTCGAAAGGCCTTCAATAGCGCTTCCAAAGCTTGGGGATTTAGTTGGGCCTGCTCATCGGGTGCCTTGGGACAGGCCAGCAGATGTAAGCCTGAAGGGTGTTTGGTCATAGCCAGTTCTAGATGGTGGGAATTTAGTTCGTCGACTACTGGCAGCAAATCTGATCAACTGCGCTCGGGCTCCAAATCCAGCAGCAAATCATCCCCGCCTAAACCGGCGTTAAGATCGATCAGCGTGCAGGGCAGGCTCTTCCCTGCTGCCAGGACGGCCCCCAGGTTGGTCGCTACCAGACTCTTGCCAACGCCTCCTTTTGCCGAAAAAACGCCGATGATAACACCCATATCCTAACTCCCCGCCGGACGCAGCAACACCAGTAGTTGAAATTCATTAGCATGGGCGTACAGGATCCAGATGGCTTCCTGGTCATCGACGGCCAGCACATAGGCTCCATCCTCAGATCCCTGTGGCAGCGATACAACCAATACTTCGGTGGCGATATAGCCGGCTTCATCTAGCGGACTGCCAGGCTGCACGGCAGCGATCTCCAAACTATCGCCCTCGGCCAGGTCTGGCGGCGCGGCCACGAACCATGTAGCCGGGATGCTGACGCACCAATACCCCGAGGGGCAGCGCTGCGCCATGGGGCCGCCGGTATCCCCCAAAAGCTTACCCGGCAGAATCACTTCGCCTGCAACCAACGGATAGAGCGTTACCCGCCCAACTACCTGTTCGATGAAGGAATAATGCAGCGACGGCACAGCTTCTGTGGGCACATCCCGCAACTCCATCATCTCGGCGGTGATGGCTGTCCCCAGGGCGATATCCTGGTTGGCAAATACGGCTTTGATACGTGGCTCTGGCTCAGCTGGGGCTTGTTGGATGAAAAACTGGAAAACCAGCACGCCAAACAAAATGGCTAATAGGAAAGCCACTAGCAGATAGAATTGGGTGCGCCGGCGGACAGCGGCCTGCCAATCGGGGGTGGTCAGAGGGGATCGAGGGGACATGTTATTTATGCAATCAAACAGTTCAGGGGTTACGCAGTTCGCATCCTGCCCTTACAGGATGCTTCGCGAAGTAGTCCCCGCCGAAGGCGTGCCGTTGGCAAGGGACTGTATCGAAGGGTGCCAATGGGAAAAATTGACCCTTCGATACGCCTTTGGCTACTCAGGATGCAATTTTCTCTTGGAAAGTTTTCAATTGCGAAACTCCTACAGTTTATAAATAGGACGAAGATTGCTGCTGATTTTCTCAAATTTGATGTAAAAATCTGCATACGATCCGTTGCAAGTCATGAAAATCACCGTGAAGCCGCATCCAAAATCTAAATTGTCGGCGAGATTTTTCTCCGGTGTGCTCCATGGAAGAAACCACTCTCGCCGGCTAGTGGATCACTCAACCAGGTCGTCAGGGTTTTCTTGATTCCACATTTCAACCAGATCACCACTGCTCAAGCCAATGTTGCTGGCATTGGCGACTTTGCCGGAAAAGGCGCCTTCCTGATTGAGTGCTGTCAGGATGCGCTTATCCACACGAACATGGATGTTAATGTCGCCATCCAGTTCAATGCTGGGCGTGAAGATAGCGATGCCAGTGTGCACCGGCCGGCCTTCCTTCAGTAAGCCAATCAGCGCTTCGACTTCGCTTTCTTGTACATTTTTGACCACGCCCGGAGAGAGGGTCGTGCGGTTGGTAATCAACTCCATAAAACGATTGGCGTCGGCTGCGTCGCGCAATTCAATGCGTGGGCAGTAGGCATTTATTGCTTTTATTTTGCTAGCCATAATATCCTTCCTTTGGTGGGGTCTGCTTTCTCAGGGATTTTGGGTCCCTATGAGGGTTGTTAACTTTCCTCACTGCAAAATTAATTTTCCTTACTGGGATTTCGAATTTCCTCACTACAAAATTGATTTCCCTCACTGGAATTTTGAGTTTGATTTATCCCTTTGGCATCTTCACCTCCTTTGAAATATCCTACACCTGCGAAACAATTGATCCTTTGCATGGTAAATTTTCTAGTCTAACTCGCAATGTGCTTCGACATAGCCAATTTTTTGAAAAATACTGCTATCTAAACTGGCGACAAATAGACCAAAACAATCGGGATTGGTAGATACATAACAAGATGTGACCACATACTCATCTGTCACTAAGCGTGGGCCTAAGCTGCTGCATGGTGCGATCTGTTGACGGTCGCTACCATCCAGTCGTATTTGTAAAGCTTGTACCGGCTTTCGTAGACTACAAACCTCCCATCTGGAGTGAATATGCCGTATCCTGGCCATGGATATTCTTCCGATGTAAGGTGGCGAATTTTCTTTCCTTTTTTACTTAGTAAGCATAATTCGGGTGCAGGGTTTTTGCCCAGACCTTTGCAAATGACTACAATTTGTCCTGTTTGCGAAATTTCCGGGTACCCAAAGTTGGTAATTATCACAGCTACATTTAAATATTGAATTTCACCGCTTTCTACGTTCACCATAACTAAATCACTAGTTTTTTCCCACTCGACGAGCAATATCTCGTCTTTTCCATCTGGGGTGATTGATAGCGCAGCGAAAAATTGCGCGCTAGGGAAAGACTGCGCTTTACTTACTAGAACCCGTTTCTCCCCAGTTAGGAGATTCAATATTATTAATTGATCGTCTCCAATTTGTGGTAAACCTTCACTGTCTATTACGGATTGAGACCGGTAAACCAAATATCGATCATCTGATGAAATTTTTAAGAAACTGAATGCATCCTCTGGAATTGGTGTCCCAATTTTTCCAGATGGATTGTTTAACCAAAGCACACCACCATGCCACAAGATTGCTCGATCAATTAAAGATTCCGGAAGTTCAGCGGGTGATTCAATTTGTGGAGCAGATTTTGGAGCCAAAACAACTTGAGCAAATGGTGAGTTACAACTAGTGAGCAACAAAGCAAACGTCAGAGTAAATATCCATTTATGCGACATCACTACAGTCCTCCCAATAAAGGAATTAATGCTGAAGCTTTTTTCACTAGAACAGTGATAGCTGCGGCAGCTCCCTGCCAAACAAGGTAGCATGTTATTCATTGCCCAGTTCGATACCCACACGCAGGAAAACCTGCTCTTGACCCGATGAGAGTCCATCCCAGGTTTTCTCTCCAGTGTAACGCTCAATCCTTTTTTCACCATTATTGTATTGAACATTGTCATGACCATAAAGTCCTGGATAAATGGAAATGTCTAGCGTTTCACCCCCTGCCCTCAATGCATATGTTACCAACTCTAGAACATCATCTTCTATTATTCCAATATATTCTCTCGATCCAATCCACTCATACGCTGTCAATGTGCTGTGATGGCACCCTTGATTTGTCAGCGTAAACCAAATCTGGTTCCCCTGTATGTAGTAGCGCCCAAATGCAAAACGCCTATTGTATAATTTTCCCGGCACAAAGAAATCGTTCATGTACGGATAGGAATCCGCACCATATTCACATGGTTTTCCTAAGGTATTGTAGCGGTTGAAATGATGAAGCTCTTGAGATAGTACGGTTACGACGTAATCTATTCCTTTGACTTCGTCAAATTCCAGGTATGTGGCAATTACCAATCCATCCTCATAAAACCTGAGCAAGGTATGGATATAATGCGTTTTTCCACCGGGTATGCTCTCTGTCCATTGACTATCCTCAGAGCCGAAAAAATATACGCCGCTGAGGTCACCTGACTGGCCTGAAAACTGCGGCGTGACCAGTGGCGTCGGCGCAGGTTCAGGTGAATAGGCCATGGCTGTTTGGGTAGCCGATGGCCCGACTGGTTCGCCAACATGGATCGTAGTCTCAGAGCCACACACTTCCCCAGAAACTCCAATGGAGGCAGCATGGTTCCATAACGTGGTACCACATTCTAGCAACCATAGATCGTATACTCCAAACTTGAAATATGCATCTTCGATCGTTAGGTTTTTTCCGGGGTCCAGACTTTCAAAAAATCCAAGCTGATCTTTCGTTAATACGTATGATAGAGGATCGACGGTAGGTTGATCCAACCAGACTCTACAAAAGGATTTATCCGTGTGGTTGTAGACGGTGATTGTGGTCGACCACGGTGGTGGTTCAGCATTTCGCTCTGATGATTTCAGAACGCCGATACAACATAAACCAGAAACTGACAATACAAGCAGGGAAAACACTACAAACAGTCGTTTTCGAGTCTCCTTTGCCTTCATGGGTTTTGTTCTCCATTGTCTGGCTTCTCTGCGGGAAACAGAAGATCAACTTGCCCGACATAAGCAGGGTAAATTTCAAACGGTAGTGGTGTGTTGGCCAATGTGACGCTGGGCAACGCGGTCATAGTAAGTGTTATTTGTTCATCCCTATCGATATACGGTGGGTTCCCATATGAAGTTAAGAGGCATGCAGCCAGGATAAAATGAAACAAGGCCAGGATTAGGTTCGATCAAGTAAGGAGTCTTGGTTTAGGGTGAATCAGCACAAATGCCCCAGTCGGGCGAGGCATAATAGTAATCATCATCAGTGATTGGGTGTTGATTGCTGCCATCGGCGTTCATAACGAAGATTTGAAATTTGTCATTTCGTGTTGATATGAAGGCTATTTGAGTACCATCTGGAGACCAGGTTGGTTGAGTATTATTTTGACTATGTGTTAATTTCGTTAGGTTTGTGCCATCTTCATCCATGATATATATGTCGATATTGTTCTCTTTTTTTTCTACACCAGAGACATCAAACCCGGAAAAAACTATCTTCTTTCCATTTGGTGACCAAGCAGGGTGCATTTCTGATAATAAAGGCGTATGGGTGATTTTCGTAAGCTCAGCGTTGTCGGTATTGATCAAATAAAGATCGAAGGAAGTAAAGCTTGTATCCGAATCCAACATTCCACGGCTAAATACAATCCGCTTACTGTCTGGGGACCAGAATGGGAATCTGTTAACGGCATTATCCTTGGTCAATTTACGTGTGATACCACTCTCTAAACTCAAGGAATAAAGGTCATAATACTCAAAGAACAAATTGGCCGGTGTGTACGCAAATGCTATCTGCTCTCCGTTTGGAGACCAAGCTGGGTTATCGTGTTGGGGAGGAAAATTGCCTTCCCTTCTGTCTTCCAGATAGGTCAACTCGACAATTTCGCTGCCGTCCAGATTCATTTTTATTAGATGCGTACCATGTTTTTCTACAAATTTCGAAACTCGCCTTATGAACAAAATTCGGCTGCCATCGGGTGAAAGCATCGGCTCTGAAAACGATTGCACATAGGGCTCGGCGTCCTTGCTTACAGCATTAATTTGAACAGGTATCAATTGAATATTGGAGCCATTAGAGTTAATGCGATGAAAGCGGAAATCTCCTGTTATATTCGATTCAAAAACAATACAGTCTTGATTCTTCAATTGGGGTTTTTGAATTAGGATTGTTTCTGAATTTTCGGCAGCAAATACGGAATATGTCCTAGGGCCTATGATTGAAGATATGTCATTGATTGTTAGCCTGGATGTTGAAAAACTCCCTAAAATCATAGCGCTTACACTTGCACTTACTAATATAATAAGTAGCACTAATAGATATGGAAATTTCAATTTTAGGTCTCCTATTCTAAAAAATAA
>CAZCPP010000243.1:0-6353 GCA_964500655.1 uncultured Anaerolineaceae bacterium
TGACCCTTATGATGCACTATCTTTTCACTATGTCTATTGTTTCATTTACTTCGATTCTCAAATGGGATGGTTAGCAAATGAGCATAATGTAAACCGTGCAGTGTTTTGTCATCTGGCTTGACAGGTTTGTCGTAGCCGATACGATTAGGTATGTATGTAAATCCATCAACTAAAATTAAGTGGGGAAAATCGATAAAATTGTGATGATTACAAAAACAATTAAACATACGGTGATACTTGTCAGCGCTGAAATGATGATCCCGGTCACCTTAGAACGTATCCAGCCTGTTGTAGCTATTCCGGCCAAAAAGACAAGTACTGCGCCTACAATTATTAGGAGAGCTGACGTGCCCATGCCATCTAGCTTAATTGGTACGGTATTCAATTCTGTAGAGGCTGCAAACGGAGTACGAACACGATCAGTGAATACAAAAACACCACCGTAGAAGCGGAAAAAGCCACGATGGTAGTGGTGTAGAGCTTGCTTTTATTATCATTTGAAAGCAGTTGCACCACCGCAGAAAAGGCAAAGCCTCCCAAGATGCCAGCCAGTGTAGCCACAGCGCCAGTTTCCTGTAGGTAGTTTTCAACTGTCATATAAGATACTTCTTCGAATTGACCACCAAGGCGGTTAGCATTATTGGATTATAGCATTATCAGAAGTTATTTGAATTAGCGTGTAAAATAATAAATCTCAATCCATATTTTGGAGCAGTCAATGGCACATTTTTACGATACGCGCGCTATTCAAAAACAATTTAAGAGTATTGAGACAGTACTGTTAAACCTAATGGATAACCTCTCAGGTAATGGAAATCCCAATGCTTCCTCTGCTATTCAGGATATTAGTGAAGCAACAAACTCTTTGCAAAATCTGCAAAGCA
Source organism: uncultured Anaerolineaceae bacterium (assembly GCA_964500655.1). Lineage (GTDB taxonomy): Bacteria > Chloroflexota > Anaerolineae > Anaerolineales > Villigracilaceae > JAABUE01. The sequence goes on from CAZCPP010000243.1 coordinate 885, forward strand.
TCGTGGCGGAACAAATGGATACTGGTCAACGCCAATTAAAGGCATTAATAAGGGTAGGACATGTAATCAATTCATCATTGGGATTGAAGGCAGTATTGGATGAAGTCTTGGATTCGGTCATCGAACTAATGCGGGCAGAACGAGGTTTCCTGATATTACGTGATAAGAAAGGCGAGTTCCCCATAGAAGCCGCACGAGGTATGGATCATGTAAACCTGGACGGGAACAATTTTTCTTTAAGCAAAACGATTGTACATCGTGTGGCGGAGACGGGATTACCGGTATTGACTACCAATGCCCAGGAAGATCCTCGCTTTAAAAAACAAGATAGCGTGTTACAACACAATTTGCGCTCGATCTTATGTGTTCCTTTGAAACTGAAAGATGAAGTCATCGGAGTTATTTTTGTCGACAGCAGGGCGCAAACTGGCCTTTTCAGGAGAAATAACCTGGAGATGCTTTCAGCCTTTGCCGATCAGGCTGCAGTAGCGATCGATAATGCGCGCTTGTTTGAAAGCTTACAGGGTGCTAATAAAGAATTACTGGATGCCTATGACGATACGCTGAAGGGTTGGGCGCTGGCTCTCGAAATGCGAGATAGGGAGACAGAAGGCCACACCCAGCGCGTGACGAGTTTGACGCAAATGCTGGCAAAAAAGTTAGGGGTGCGTGATGAAGAACTGGAGCATATCAAACGGGGTTCATTGCTTCATGACATCGGTAAATTGTCGATTCCGGATAGTGTTCTGCTCAAACGGGGGGATCTAACTTTGGCGGAACGGAAATTTATGCAATTACACCCGGAATTTGCGAAAGACATGCTCCAGAAAATTGAGTTTTTACATCCGGCAATGGAAATTCCATATTGTCATCATGAAAAATGGGACGGGTCAGGATACCCTAAACAATTAAAAGGCGAAGAAATTCCTTTTGCTGCCCGTATCTTTACCATTGTGGATGTGTGGGATGCACTGACATCTGAACGACCCTATCGTGAGCCGTTTGAACCAGATGAGGTACGACGCATAATACGGGGAAAGTCCGGATCTCATTTCGACCCCCAAGTTGTGGAGGCTTTCCTGGAAATTAAAGACTTACCAGTCCCGCCACGTACGGGCGATTCGCAACTCATCCAAAAACTCAGATAATTAAGCTTGCACGAGGGATTCTCTAAACACACGCCGTTGCAACCAGAATGCAACATTGACCAACCCGATCATGACAGGAACTTCCACCAGTGGGCCAATCACGGCTGCAAAGGCCTGCCCTGATGAAATCCCGAAGACGGCTACCGCCACCGCTATTGCGAGTTCAAAGTTGTTGCTGGCTGCGGTGAACGAAAGGGTGACAGTTTTGGAATAGTCCGCTCCGACCAGTTTGCCCATGAAGAAGCTGACCAGGAACATCGCAACGAAATAGATCAAGAGGGGAATGGCGATCCGTATTACATCCATTGGTAATTGAACGATATATTCACCCTTCAAACTGAACATGACCAATATTGTAAAAAGTAATGCGATTAAGGTTATTGGACTGATTTTTGGGATAAATTGTTTATGATACCAATCTTTGCCTTTGGTTTTGACAAGAAACAAGCGGGTGAAGAATCCAGCCAGGAAAGGGATGCCGAGATAGATAAAGACACTTTTGGCAATCTCACTGATGGTGATTTCGACCATGATTCCCTTCATGCCGAACCAGGTGGGTAAGACGGTGATGAAAACATAAGCATACAGGCTATAGAACAAAACCTGGAATACGCTATTGAAGGCCACCAGCCCCGCAGCGTATTCAGTATCGCCGCGCGCCAGATCATTCCAGACGATGACCATGGCGATGCAGCGTGCCAGCCCGATCAGGATCAGACCGGTCATGTATTCGGGATAACCGCGCAGGAATACGATGGCCAGGATGAACATTAAGATTGGCCCGATGACCCAGTTTTGCAGTAGCGAGAGCCCAAGGATCTTCCAGTTGCGGAAGACGTCACCCAGTTCCTCATAACGTACCTTGGCCAGCGGCGGGTACATCATCAGGATCAGGCCTATAGCGATGGGGATATTGGTGGTGCCAATTGAGAATTGCTGATTGAAAGCGCTAACCGTTTTGGGATAGAAAAATCCCAGACCCACGCCAAGCAGCATAGCGGCAAAGATCCACAGGGTTAGGTAACGATCCAGCAGGGGCAGGCCCCCCGCTACATTGGTTTTGGTATCCACGTTCATCTCCTATTTCAAGATTTGTCTTGATTATAAGGAATTAGCCAGGAAAATGCTATTTGCAATCGTCATCCCTAGGGGATGACATCCAGCCAAAAGTGAAGGCTCGATAATTTGCAAGCTACGCGCTAATTCCAAGCGAGAAGATTGACGCGTGCGAATCATGATCGCAATGCCTAATATAAAAAAGACCAGTCCATAAGCGAATAAGACGATCTCTTGATTAATTTCGAAGAATTCAGAAAGGGTAATCATGGCGAGCGGATTTTACTACATCCCCAACCACTCACCCGCCTCACGTGGCAGATTGTTCAACGGCCCCTGCCGGAGCGTACACTGTGGTAGAGATTCAATGAATAGCCGCCCATATTGCTTGGTCATTACGCGTTTATCGAGGATGGCGACCACGCCGTGATCGGATGCCGAGCGGATCAGGCGCCCAAATCCCTGCCGGAATTTCAGGATGGCTTCAGGCAAGTAATACTCGTTGAACGAGTTTTCATACATCTCTGAACGCGCGGCGATGAGCGGATCAGTAGGAACGTCAAAGGGTAATTTAGTGATGACAACCACTTGAAGCGCCTCACCCGGCACATCCACACCTTCCCAGAAGGAGCGCGTGCCAAGCAATACTGCTCTTTCGGAAGCTTTGAACGATTCCAATAGCGTGTTGGGAGATGCTCCTTCGCCTTGCCTCAAGACACTAATATCTTCCCGCCCCAGCGCTCCAGTAATGCCCTGTGAGGCACGATTAAGCGCGGCATAGGAAGTAAACAATACCAACATGCGTCCGCCGGTAGCTTTGGCGGTTGCGATCAGCGCACGGTTCAAGGCTGACTGGTGGCCACCCTGATTTGGTTCCGGGATATCGGTCGGCAGGTATACCAGGGTGGAACTCTCATAGTCAAAGGGTGATCCCAGTGCCATTTCATCAACGATTTCGGCGCCCAGCGTGCGGCGCATGTAATCGAACGAGCCGTGCGTGGTCATGGTGGCGGAGGTCAGGATGACGCTGGACTTCTCGTGCCAGATGTGCTTCTCGATCAATGGGCCCACGCTCAACGGCGCAGCGTTCAGTGAAAGGCGCTCCCCACGCGGGTTGACCTCGATCCAGTACACAGTCCCGGCGTTAGGTTTTTCGAGCATGCCAGAGAGGTTCACTTCAGCCTCGGCCAGACGCCTGTACACGTTGCCCAGGTCGCTAATCGTATCTTCAATTTCCTCCAGCCCATCGGAGTGGAGCGAAGTGGCTTCTTTGTACAGTTCGCTCAAGTTGGTCAGCAATTGCCGGAAGGTTTCACCGGTCTGATCCCAGGCCATCTCGACCTCGTCCCAGCCAGGCAGGGTGCGGGTGGCTGGTAAAATCCGCGCTTGCCAGGCGTAATTGCTGGGCGGTTGTCCCTCGCGCTGGGACTTCACGAACTCGCCCAATACATTGAAAAACTCGCGGTTCAGGTTCTCCAATCGGATGGACATGTCGGTGGCGCGATTGACCTTTTGCTGAAGCAGGCCGAAGTCTGAGGGACGAAGCGCTTCATTTGTCTCACCCAAAAGCCTGCCCAGCACACCAGACGTAGTCCCACCGACTTCCTTAAGCATACGTCCCAGGTCAAATTCAGTCAGGCGGAAGGAGAGCGCGTTGGTGGTAGCCGATTCGAGGTGATGGGCTTCATCCACGATCAGGTGATCGTAGACAGGTAGCACGTGACTGCCAGAAGCGATATCGGCCAGCAGCAGGGCGTGGTTGACGATCAGCACATGCGCCGAAATGGCCGCTTGGCGCGCCTTGTAGAACGGGCAAGCTCCGCCAGTGGACTTGACACAGGTTTCGCCACCACAGACATCATCTTCAGCAGACATGCGTTTCCAGACCTCGCGCTCGGCTGGGCCGGTCAGGTTGATCTCGTTACGGTCGCCTGACTGATTTTCGCGTAGCCATACCAATGCCTTGGCCAACACGCGCATATCATTGACGTTAGCCGGGAAACGGCTGCGGATATATTGCAGGCGGCGCGGGCACAGGTAGTTCGAACGTCCCTTGAGCACTGCTGCGCGCAGATCGAGGTTGAGCGCATTACATAGATCGGGTATGTCTTTTTTGATGAGTTGATCTTGCAAGTTGATCGTGTTGGTTGAGACCACCACGCGGGTGTTGTTTTCTATTGCAAAGAGCGCCGCTGGGATGAGATAGGCAAACGATTTACCCACACCGGTTCCGGCTTCCACCATCATATGCCGGCCGCTGGAGAGCGCCTCGCTCACGGTACGCAACATCTCCACTTGTTCAGGGCGTTGCTCGAAGGTCTCAAAATAGCTTGCAAAGGGTCCACCATACTCCAGAATGGATGCCACTTCTTCTTCATCGAGTGGGATAACTGCTTCGAAATCAACCTGATTGAGGGGTGGATGTTTATCCCGATCCCGATTTGCCTGGAAAAAAGGAAATTCTAGTTCGTCTCGCCCTGGACTCTTGGACTTGGACTTCTTGGTCCCCGGTGGGGGTTTCTGTTCCTTGAGACGTGCCCCCAGCACCTGCTGAAAGACCCAGCGCGCATCCCAGTCGAGTGGTTCGGAGAGACGCACGAACTCTGCCAGCAGGTCAATTGGCAGCTCGCGAGCGCGCTCCAGCAGGCGCATGAATACCACCTGCGTGACCTTGGCATCATCCAGAGCGCGGTGGGTGGCAGGCAGTAGTACGCCCAATTGCCCGCCCAGCGAGCCCAGGTTGTAGCGTGGCGCGGAGGGCATCAGCACGGCCGCTAATTCGTAGGTGTCGATGACATCGTTGTAACGCAAGATGTCGCCCCTTTGTAAAAATCCCAGGTCGAAGCGTACATTGTGCCCGATGACCGGTGCATCGCCGGCGAAGGCTTCTAGCTCGTGAGCGATATCGTGGAATCTGGGCGCCTGGCGTACCATAGCATCTTCGATACCTGTTAGACCGGTTATGAAATCAGGGATGTGTCGCCCGGGATTGATGAGCGTGGACCATTCATCTTCCACCCGGCGTTCATTGAAACGCACCGCGCCGATCTCGATGATGGCATCACGCTTCGGGTCAAGGCCGGTGGATTCGATATCGAGGGCTACATATGTTGTCATGAAGTTCCATTTGTTGGGTAGGGAAGTTTATAGAACAAGTGTATCATGAAATACCTATGTCACAACCCAGGGATTTTCTTCAAAAAATACTGGTATACTAACCTTGCACTTTAAGAATTAGATAGAGCCAATTGGCTGCAAATTTGCT
>CAZCPP010000244.1:0-6345 GCA_964500655.1 uncultured Anaerolineaceae bacterium
CACCCTATCGCCCGTCTTTTCAGACCATCTGAATGGCTAAATAGTTACGAATCGTTATAGATAGCATACAGGAAAAAGCCTTTAGTGGCAACTGCAATTCATGCCGAAATTCGATAGCTGACCAATTAGTCTCATTGTTTCGGGATTTCACTCTTACTTTCCAAAGAACAAGAAACTCCAACTGCGCGCATATCATGGGTGATGTTTGACACACTGATTATGCTGTTGGGCACAGAGCATCATCGTGTTGTGCGTCTCAAAGATGTGACTGAGAGCATGTCATTTATCAAGATGTGCGGGGCTTCTATCTTTGATGGTGCACAAACTATGAGTACTTCGCGTAAATTGGAACGCTCTATCGCACCTTACTCAGGGCGAACTTTTTTCCACACTATTAACCAATACTTACGAATGAAAAAAGGTAGATGAAGCGTTTTTTTGACTTTTTGAAATTTACATGTAGAGAATCGCTTGCCAGTCATCAAAAATCCGCCTATACTTTTGACGGACCTAAGCGAAGGTTTTTACACTAGTGGATACTTTTTGTTTGAGGAGTTTTTATGAGCACAGTAGTCAGCGACAAAGAGTGGACGATTGTAGAGCTACAAGAAAAAATGGCCTTGGGTGATCTCACTTCCCGACAGCTTATTGAGTCCTATTTAGGGCGTATCGCCATGGTGGATGAGGGTGAAAACGGGATAAATTCGATCATAGAATTAAATCCAGATGCACTTGTTATCGCTGAACAGTTAGATGCTGAACGTAAAGAAGGGAATCTTCGTGGTCCCATGCATGGTATTCCAGTGCTCATCAAAGATAACATTGACACTTTTGATCGGATGACTACAACAGCAGGATCGCTGGCATTAGAAGGGATCATTGCTTTACAAGATGCCTTCCTCGTGAAGAAACTGCGTAAGGCTGGGGCTTTGATTTTGGGGAAGACTAATCTCTCAGAATGGGCTAATTTTCGTAGTACGAACTCAACCAGCGGCTGGTCCAGCCGTGGTGGGCTTACCCGGAATCCGTATGCACTTGACCGATCAGCTTGTGGTTCGTCATCCGGATCTGCAGCAGCTGTCGCTGCAAACTTGTGCGCCGCCGCAATTGGTACCGAAACCGATGGTTCGATAATTTGCCCCGCGCAGACGAATGGAGTTGTGGGCATCAAACCGACGCTGGGGTTGGTCAGTCGCTCTGGGATCATTCCCATTGCTCACAGCCAGGATACAGCTGGGCCGATCGCACGTACTGTAGCAGATGCAGCAGTTCTTTTGGGGGCAATGACCGGATTCGATAAACGGGATGCAGCTACCGGGTCCGGTAAGAAGCGAGCATATGATGATTACGTCCAGTTCCTTGATCCGGAAGGTCTCAAAGACGCTAGCATCGGAGTAGCGCGGGAACTTTTTGGTACCGATAAGCGAGTCTTGAAGATCGTCGAATCAGGCCTGGAGGTTATGAAATCTCAAGGTGCTAAGTTGATCGAAGTTGAGATGGCTACCAGCGAGAAGTTTGGCAAAACGGAGCTGGAAGTGCTTCTCTATGAATTTAAGGCGGATTTGAATACTTATCTTGCCAACCGCGGACGCATGGCTGGTGTTCATACTTTAGCGGAAGTTATCAAGTTCAATGAAGGAAACAAAGAACAAGTTTTACCTTACTTCGGGCACGAGCGTATGGAAGCGGCCCAAAAGAAAGGCAAATTGACCACCAAACGCTATCTCAAGGCGCTTGAAAAAAACCATCGTTTGAGCAGGGATGAAGGCATTGATGCGGTTATGAATGAGCATAAACTCGATGCGATCGTTTGCCCCTCCGGCGGCCCAGCCTGGGTGATTGACCTGGTCAATGGCGATGGAGTCCGAAATTGGGATATGGATAGCACGACATATGCGGCAGTGGCAGGATACCCACATGTCACCGTCCCGGCGGGGTACATCTTTGGTCTGCCGGTTGGCCTTTCGTTTTTTGCAGGCGCCTGGCAAGAACCGACTCTGATCAAGCTGGCTTACGCTTTTGAACAGGCTTCAAATATTCGTGTGCCACCTCAGTTCTTACCCTCGGTAGATTTGAGTATATAGATACCCAGGATAGTATCAAAAAGGCAGAGGTGAATTCCTCTGCTTTTTTGATACCGTTATGGACAACCAGGCATACCTGTACAGCAGCAATTGTCGTAATCCCAGGCGCAAGCAAATAGCATGGCAGTGGGCGGTTGACATACCTTCGGTTCTCCGGGTTCCGGTTTTTCACGCGGACACAACATGGGTTCATAACCCGTGGATTTGAATCCATAAGCTTCCCGGCAGGAATTATCAAATCCATAAAGCGCCTTCAGTGGATAGTGCTCTTCGCTTTTCTCGGGTGACCCGGCTTCTTCTTCGGTGAAGCGATCGTTATAGTACATCTTACTGCTTTTTGCATATTTATCTAAACTTGCATCTGGTGAATTACCTGTGTAATTCAAGGAGTCAGTTTAGATATTTACGCAGCACTCTGTAGTTACATCCTTTAAGTGCGTATCTGATAATACACCCAACATAAAGGATGAGCCCGCTAACGATTTCTTAAATGCAAATTGAACAGTAGCTTGCCTGCCGGCATTCACGCGCACCCAGGCTAGATCAGGGTCGTCACCAACACCGGAATCGAATATTTTTTCCTCGTATCCATTACCGTCGAAAGGGGCATCAGACTTTTCCGCTGAGAGACCACCAGTATCATGGTTTTTATCATTGAATACCTGAACGCCCAGAGTTGACCACTCAGGCGTATATGGGGGATTTGCCCAGATGATGAATTCAGCAAAGCCATCGGCGTCCAGGTCTAATTCCACACCAAAATTGATGCCGATCGGGTTGTTTGTATCTGTGCCAATTAGTTCAATAGATACGTAGATCCAATCATTAGTGATCTTTACGTTATGGGTGTGGATATCCATATCGGGGATATAGGTCATATCTTCGGTGAATGGTCGTTCCATTCGATAAATGTCATAAGAATCGCCATAAGGGGCACGTTTCTCAGGCCCAGTCCCGGATGATTCCACATCATAGACAATGCTGCCAGTATCAACTGAGCTGGCTGGGAAATCAACATGCGTGATTACAGGTGTATTGGTTGGTAGTGGTGTTGTAGTTACGACTGGTGCAATGGAAGCAGGCGTTACAACTTGTACGGGTGGCGGTGGAGGGGGAGAATTGGTAGGTGTTGCTGCAAAAGTTCCCGGGCAACTACAAGCCATACCAATGATTACAAGGATGCCAATAATAAAACGTATGGGTGGGCGAAATACAAATTTCATAAAAACCTCCTCTTTCCTATATAAAAATTATCCATAATTTCGCTTCATTTTCAAGCTGTAAAAATCTTTTCAGCTTATTGTTTGCGAATTGCTAAGTGAGTTTTTATTCTTGGTGCAATGCCAGCTATGCTGGTTAATTCAGCTGCAAAGGGCTTATGCAATTTTCCAATTACCACTCCGGGCACCTTCGCGAATGTATGCCTGCGAGTAGACAAATCTTCCATGTTGCCGTGGTCGGAAGTAATCAGAATCAAGTTATCGTCTATATGCCAGGATTCGACCAGGCCTTCCAGCACACTATCAAAAGTCTCCATTTGCTCGACAGCCCAAACCATATTTTGTTTATGACCGGCATAATCGCTGGCCCAGTATTCGAACATTGAGAAATCGTAATCACTCGCCAGTATTGCTAGTTTTTCCCCCGCCTCATACGCGGACATAGTGGGTGCTTCCGTTATTTGTAACATGGATCGCCACCCGTGCCCGGTAAAATCGGCTGATAGGGCTTGACCCGCAAAAAAATCATCTTGCGTAAATAAGGGAAAGCCTGCACTGGTGACAGCTAGTGGAATTGATGAGTATAGCCGCTTTCCACTTGCAATACCGCTGAAATAGCCTGGTGGAAAGGCATTGAGCAAAGCAGCCGATTTTCCTTCTTCGTGTAGCCAAGAAAATATAGTATTCCCATCATTTATACACCCAGCAACGTGTGAGTTAGGTTTTGGCCCGTAGTGATATCCCAACTCAGCCGGGATGTTGATCCCCGTCAGCAGCACGGCTTGCCCGGTGGCGGATTGTGGCAAACCCTCAACGCCCAGGTTAGCATCCAGCGCCAGCAGCGAAACAAACTCGCTTTCATATGGCGTGGCAGATGCGGTCAGCTTACGCCCACCAAACAGTGACTGGGTAAATGGCATCTCGGCACGGGCCAGGGGGTTGGTTTTTGGATCATCTGGACCCAGACCGATGCCATCCAGAAAAATGAAGAGCATTTTTGTCATATTTTGGATATTGTACCCTGTTCTAGGATGCCCCTGTGAGGGTATTTACTTTAAGGTGTTTTGGCTTGTCCAGAATTAGGATCAATCATCAAGGGCGAAATGTCCACGGCTTCAAATTCCGAGCCGGGAATTTGGTGCAGCTCGTGAAGATTGTCATTGTTCCACCGGTTATCGGGAACTCCTGAGATGAACCAGGGAGCACCATTGTCAGCCAGGATCATGCCGTAAGTTTTCAATGCAGCCAATACCACCTGGGTTTCATGCGAATAGCCCGAAATATCAAAATCAGCGCGCAGGCGGAAATATTGTCCCATTGGGGGGACATTTGGATCGCTGATGTCAGAAGCGTAATGTCGCGCCGGCCAAACATAAGCATTTCTCGTGTTAGGAGCGGTGAAGCGTATTGCGTGACGAATTTCCCCAGCGATTACTTCATCATAGCGTGCCAGCCCGGGGAAGATTGGCAGACCAGCTGCATCAGCAGAAGTAAAGGTTTCCGGGCGTAAGGCATAACTGGTTAAGTCGAAGATTGCGCCTGAACCAGCTTCCCAGCTGCCGTCATCTTTTGGCCAGGCTTTGTATACTTCGTACAAGATGCAATTATCTTGGTAGAGCACAAGGATATGCCGATCACCGTCACTCTCGGGACCCCCTTCGATGCTGACATCTGGCGGGATGGGATAGGGGCCAGGGTCACTTTCGTCATTGTATTCGAATTTGATTTCCACTCTTGGCTGATCTCCCGGAACCAGATTAAAGGGAATTCCAATCGGTTCCCCTTCCCAGGTGCCTGATCCGAAATCTGCGTGCAGATGATCGTCTCGTCCGATTGATTTGACATAAGCAACCGAATTGGGGTGTATAGGTAGTTTATCAATGGGAGTATTCCAAATGTGATCGGCTGGGAAGAGAGGACAGTTCCCGATTTTTGGGCTATCTGTGTTCATCTCAACTGGGTTTTGAAAAGTAGCAAACACTGGGGTGTTTGGTGTACTCGACAATGTAGGGGGTTCCGGTGTGATACTTTTTACTGGGTTAGACAGGCGGCAGGCTATTGAAGAAATCAAAAACAACAAAATAAAGTTGAGAAGTTTGTGTTTCACAGGGATTCTCCATAAGATATTTCAAACAGGATTCTTTTGAAATAAAAACCAGGCCGAGGCTCGTTCCTGCTTATCAAATCCATCCTGCCGCCAGACCAGCGAAAACGAGGCTGGAATTAGGTCCAAGTCCCCCTCGGCAAGTCCAGATTCGGATTGATGCGACTCAGATTGGAAGAAGGCATACAACAACCAGTGTCCGCCAGGAGCCAGGATACGGTTTAGCTCGGAGAGATACTGAGCTTTTTGTTTCCCCAAGCTGTGAAAACAACCGATGTCCAAGGCAAGATTGAAGGGCCCCGCGATTTCTTCTAAGTCTGTTACATCCCGCACAAAAAGTTTGGTTTTTTTCCCCGCTTGTTTGGCTTTTCGTTTTGCATTCCTAATTGCGCGTGGGGCGAAATCCACCCCCGTTACATCCCAACCTGCTTTTGCCAATGTGATCACGTTGGTACCCGTCCCGCAACCAATGTCTATAGCCTTGCCTGGCGGCTGTTTTTTTATAAAGTCGAGCAACTCTGGCGGGCTGATACCGCTATCCCAGGGCGGTTTGAATAGATACCATAAGTTAAAGGTAAGACGGTGCAAGAGAAATTTCATGGTGTCAAAACCTTGCGAAGGTTTAAAGCTTTCGCAAGGTTATTCTAGGGAATCGCGTACCCGCTGCGTATCCAACCCGCCGACTTCGCGCCACTGCTCTACCCCATCGCCGTCAAAATATATAAAAGTAGGCGTAAAGCTAAATCCATACACGGGGGCCAGTTCGCGCCCGACTTCTTCTTGAATATTCAATCGTATGATGATCAAGCGTTCCTTCAGTTCAAGACCAAGCTCGTCTACGACGGGCTTTAATTGCGTGCAGCGTATTCAATAGGGTGATTGGAATTCGAGCAACAAAGGTGTGCCTTTCCCAATCATGTGTTGCTCTATTTTGGCT
>CAZCPP010000245.1:0-6309 GCA_964500655.1 uncultured Anaerolineaceae bacterium
CCAAGCAACCCTATGTGGATTGGATCAATGCACAGCCTGATCAAGATTCTCCTGTGTCTTTTGCCTATATTCAGCAGGATTGCACCACATATCTCATCCCTGAAATGATTGGTGAAGAAGATGCTCAGGAGTATATCCGGGCTTTCAAACTCGAGATATTCGCTATCGAACTGGATGCATGCATGGTATCGAGATCCCAATGTCTGGCCCAAGAAACGCACTCTGGAAATGTTCGATGATTGGTTTGACCTGGAATTCCATTCCATGATCATAAATCTGTATAAGAAGCCTATCTTCAAAGAATAACTAAGCTGCTTGTGCAAATTTCCTGCTTACTATCCCAAATGGATTACTTGAGAATCTCCGTGGATGAAATAAGTAGCCAGCACAGTACTGAAAAACCTAACGCGATTTGGGTCACTCAGCAAGCTCGTCAATTGATTTGGGATCTGGATGATTCGAGCCAAACATTTCGCTTTCTGATCCACGATCACGACACCAAATTCTCATCCCTGTTTGATAATGTGTTTATCTCTGAGAGCATAAATATCATTCACACCCCTTTTCAAGCTCCAAAAGCCAATTCTTTTGCTGAACGCTGGGTACGTTCAGTGCGCGAAGAATGTCTCGACCATATTCTGATCATCAATCAAAACCATCTTCGTCGTGTTTTGAAAGAATATGTCAATTACTACAACCATCATCGTCCTCACCAGGGTATCAATCAGCAATTCCCCATTTCAGGACCTATGCATAATCGAAATGGACCTGTCCGAAGACGCAATATCTTGGGAGGCATCATTCACGATTACTATCGACAACCATTTTCTTCTACTTGAGGTGTTGGACGTAATTTTTGCACCATACAAGCTTTTTTGCTTTCCAAGTGAGAAGAAAATCTCTTTGCATGCGATATTGAAGCTTGTCTGTCAATGGCAATATGCTTCACGTAAAAGTGTTATGCGTGATAGGTTATGGGTATTGAAAATAGTCAAGTATAGTATAATATTAACTGTGATTAATATTATTAACAGTTAATACTATACGATGAAACAAGAAACAATTGAGAAGGCCCTACAAACTTTTCGCCAGCATGATAGCATTCTGCGCACATCCCAGGCTATTCAGCTTGGGATTACCCCACGCACTCTGTATGCCATGCATGACACTGGTTTGCTTGTCAAAGTCACTAGAGGTGTATATCGGCTTGCAGAGGCCGATCCGCTCAGTAACGCAGATCTAATTCAAGTTGCACTGCGTATCTCCAAAGGGGTGATTTGCCTGATCTCGGCGTTGTCATACCACAATCTGACCACTCAAATCCCACACCAGGTTTATGTGGCTCTCCCATTGGATGCGGAGAAGCCCAGATTGACTTATCCACCAGTGCGCTTGTTCTGGCTTTCCAAACCTGTTTATTTGTCAGGCGTGGAAAAGCATCTCAAGGATGGAATAGTTGTATCTATCTACAATCGCGAAAAAACGATCGCGGATTGCTTCAAGTATCGCAACAAAATCGGTTTGGATATTGCACTCGAGGCGCTCAAAGAAGGTATAAGCCAGGGTTGCAACATTGAACTAATCATGGAATATGCTCGCATTGACCGTGTTGAAAAAGTAATACGCCCTTACATGGAGGCCCTAACATGAGCAAACAGGATATAAAGAACTTGCCGGCTTCGATTCACGACCGCCTTTTGAACCAGGCTCGAGCCAGCGGAAGACCTTTCAACGAACTCCTGCAATATTATGCTATTGAACGATTTCTCTACCGGTTAGCTCAGTCCCAATATGCTGGTCAGTTTGTTCTCAAAGGGGCGTTACTTTTTCGCGTATGGGGATTGCCTGCCATCCGGCCAACACGGGATATCGACCTACTCGGCCAAACCAGCAATGAAATAGATAACTTGGTTGGCATCGTCCGAGAAATTTGCATGCAAAAAGTTCAAGACGATGGCATGTTCTTTGGTCCGGAGACAATTAGCGGAGAACGCATCAAAGAGGATGCGGATTATGAAGGTATCCGGGTGCGGTTCGTTGGTCTGCTTGGAAAGACCCGTGTTCACCTACAAATCGATGTCGGTTTTGCAGATATTGTTTCCCCTGCTCCCATGAAAGTCAAGTATCCAGTCATTCTGCCGTTACCCGAGCCTGAGTTACGCAGTTATCCACCCGAAGCGGTAGTGGCTGAAAAGCTGCAGGCTATGATCTATCTTGGGTCTATCAATAGTCGGATGAAAGATTTCTACGATCTGTGGGTAATGTCTAACCATTTTGAATTTACGGGGATGGTGCTACAAGAAGCAATTCGCCAAACATTCGAAAACAGGAAGACTAACGTCCCTGGTGAACAGCCAACTGCCTTCTCAGAGCAGTATACGCAGGAGAAGCAATTACAGTGGACAGCGTTCCTCAAAACGGCTGGCATTATGAATACACCCGATCAATTCACTATTATCCAAAATCGCCTCCAAGAATTTCTCTTACCCATATTTCAAAGCCTTCGCTCTGAAAAAAACATTGACAAATGTTGGAAACCTAGTGGGAAATGGGAATGAGCAAAGGGAAACGTGATGATTCTGAGAATTTTTGCAAAGGCGAATGTTGGCAGGATGATTTCTCATGGTGAGAGATTCTGTCAAGTACTTACTAGGGGACTTATGCTTCTGTGTTTTGGGGTTACAAATGGTGAATATTCAACCTTTTGACTACCCATTGTTGCACTTATGAGTTGAATCTAAGTTCTAATAAACAAAAATAGCTTATGAAAATCCCGGATTAGGATTGCTATTTTCAGCGATCCTCGAGGACAATCACACCTGCTTGAGCCCCTGCACTTGACAGAACTCAAAGCGAATAGAGCCAGGAACATTCTCCAGCATCCACGGCAGTGCGTCAGTCTGATCCGGGATTGCCGATTCCAGTTCGTCACGATGCACAAGGCTGGTAATCATCATCCAGGTGTCCCGTTGGACTTCATCCGTGATTACACTGGCCACTAGGCGCGCCAGCGCCAAGCGCAGCGGCAGGTTCACCGGTTGCACTTCGTTGGATGGAAAGGGCGTGGCGATCTCCGGGCGTTCCCCTTCCGTTATCGTCCACACCTGTGCGGGCTCATCCTCGTTGATGAACTGCATGTATCCCCAGGGTGTAATCCCGTCCATCAGACCTTCAATGCCCGTCAGACGAACGTTCTGGGTCCAGGCTGAGCGGAACCACCAGTGGGTTACGTCCGGAAAGCTCTCCGCGAAGGTCAGGTTGTACCAATACTCCCAGGGAGATTTGATAGCGTGCTTTGCTGTCTGTACCTTCTCGCCTTCTTCCCACAAGGTTACGGTATCCGGACCCCACTCAATACCGGTACCAAGTCTGGCCTGATAAACATGCCCAGGGGCCAATCTTTCTTTCATATCTTGAAACTCCTCTCTGCTTGAGAAAAAATTACTTGCATCCTAAACAGGAACTTTTCGTCTTGGGCTCAGGAAATCTTGAATTGTATCTAGGAACGCCTGCATGTTCGTGATAGGCTTTTCCACCACTGCATCAGCAAGACCAACAAACCGTTGGCACCACCCCAGATCTGCTGAAACTACAATAATTTTCGTGCCGGGCCACTTCTGGCGTATCACATTGAATAACACTTCACCATGCACTTCAACGCCATCTTTTTCCTTTAGGTTCATATCCAAAATTACTGCCTCGGGTCTTGGCGCGCTTGTATTCTCGATCCTCCGTAAAGCAGCCGGGCCAGTTGTCTCTACTTCTGGCTCGATCTTCACGAGTTGCAAAGCAATTTTGTACAGGTTTACCGCTTCAAGATTGTCTTCGATGATCAATAACATATGTTTCTCCTGGTTTCATATTTGGTCTGGAATAATTCCGGTGACCAAAATGCCGCTTTCCATAGCCCTGTTTATCTCAATCACTGCATCCGCTACCGTAAACTCTTGAAAATGGAAGCCAAGCGTTGG
Organism: uncultured Anaerolineaceae bacterium; assembly: GCA_964500655.1. Taxonomy (GTDB): domain Bacteria; phylum Chloroflexota; class Anaerolineae; order Anaerolineales; family Villigracilaceae; genus JAABUE01. Next base: position 3,972 of record CAZCPP010000245.1, read on the forward strand.
GCCACCGACTTGGGCATATCGCTCAGTTTCTCTACGCGGGTCCAATTCCCTTTGCCGTAGAGCGAATCCATTGCATCAGAATCGCACAGCGATTCTGATGCAAAAAAGATACCGAACGTCACAATGCCGTTCTGCCGCGCATCCCGCATGGTTCTTGCTGTCGCTTCGTGGTCGTGCAAGCTGCCGTCTGTCAGGGAGATCATCATGCGATTCTTTTCTTCACGCGCCAGCAAGGAGGAGTGAGCCAAAGCAGCGGTGGCATTCAGGCTGGTTCCACCCAAATCTCCCTCTGCCAAAAACGCCGCACGCGCAGGCTGGAACGGCTCATCCATCGCTTTGACCTGAGCAGGCCGCGAACCAAAGACGCGTACTTCATAGGGCATATCCATCATTTCGAAGGTGTCCCCCAGAACCATCACCGCATCATACAATTCCTTTTTCTTGACATGCTCGGACATGCTCCCGGACATATCCACTTGGATACTGGATGCAAAGGAAGTATGCGGCTGTTCCTTTGTCCGGGTACGCACATCTTCCATGCCCTTATAGGCGTTCACCAACTGACGCCGATCCAGCCTGCCCTTTGTCTGACGCCGCAAGCGTAGCTCAGCCTGTTCCCGGATGGCCTTGAGCGGTTTTGCCACCAGATTTGCAACCTCTCGATGACGCTCCCGCCTCCGTTGCAGACTGGAATCATCCTTCCCCACTGGCAAGTACACCGGAACCGTCACCGGCATTCCGATTTCATCACGATAGCGCTGCCTGGTTACAGGTTCATCCGGCAAAGGTCGATGCAGTGGTTTGCCAATCGTGGTGGGCTGACTGCGGCTGCGTACTCCGGCTTCGATGGCGTAGGCCGCGTCGCGTTCAACCGCGGTCACGGCTGCATCCACGACCTCGTTCCCGAACAGCCACTCGGTGTCTTCTCCGTCATAAGCGACGTCCGAACTGGCAGGATCTGAGCCTTCGCCTCCTGCGCCTGCTCCGTGCAGCCCGACCTGATCGCCAAGTGGGCCATAAACACCCGCGCCCTGCACATCTTCACCAGCTCCTGGTTCGCGACTTGTGGGTTCTTCTACCTGAGCGCCGCTCGCAGGTCTTCCGGGACCTTGTCCGGAACCTTCATCTTCTTGTTTTCCAGCCATACCGCCTTCGTTGCCTTGATGCTCGTCCTGGCCCCCGCCCGCTTTACGGCCTTTGCTTTCTTTCTCCTGAGTGCCACTCGAAGGTCGTCCCAGGCCGTGTCCGGAGCCTGCCCCTTTCTGGTTCCCAGCCTTATTGTCTCCACTGTCTTGACCCTGTGCGCCACTCTGCCCGCCGCCCTGGCAAGCGCCGCCTTCACCCTGCTGTGCCTGCTCCCCACGGCTGTTGCCGCCACTCCCCCCGGGCATCATTTGAGAATAATCGTTGGGAGGCAGTCGGATCAGGCCTTCCTCTTCAAAGCGCCTGGCCAGGTGCACAGAAGCCCGGTAGGCTTCTTCAGGTTTTCCCTGTACAGCGCGCGCCACCACCGGCGAGAGTTCATCGAACAAGGCCCGGGCACGCGGGGACATATCCTCACGTACTTCGGAGCGCACACGATAGTAGGGCAAACTGGTGTACAGCAGGGACCAGAAGACCTGATCGCCATCATCCACGCTCTCACCGACATCTTCCCCCCAGCGCGGTTGTAAACGGCAGCTGGCGGCCAGGATCTCAGCCGCTCCCGCATAATTCCCGGCCACCTGGCGTTCCATGCGTCCATCTTCCACGATATTGAAAAAGCGCGGCAGCATCCCCCGGCCAGTCTCTCCCAACTCGCCGTCGCTGGTCTCACCGCGCGAAACCGCCAGCACCTGCTCCCATATCTCCATCGGGGTAAACTGCTCATGACCCAGCTCGTGATAGATCCCGGCCCGTGTCACCACCAGGTTGTGACCTGGCTCGGCCGCGCGCCCCAATGGGTATGAGTCCGCTTTTATAGTCCCCTTCATATCAGTGGCAAAACCGCCACCTTCCTGTAGGATCACCCGTCGCGGCTTGCCGATCAGCCCGGTTGCAAGCTGGCTGTACATGCGTGCCAGGTCATTGTTTGCCAGCTGATCACCCCCCTCTTCATCTAATAAGCGCGAGGCATCCTCCAGCGAACGTCCTCGTTTCTCGCTTTTGCGATTGAAACCGGTATTGTTGTATCCCTCCCGGTCAAAGCCATCCCGGTCGTAGCCAAAGATGTCAAACCCATCGCGGGTGTAGCCATCCCCATCAAAGCCGCGTTGATCATATCCATTTGCATCCAGACCATTCCGGTCGTATCCGGCCGCGTTGTAGCCCACCTGGGAACGATAGCGGCTGTCGAACT
>CAZCPP010000246.1:0-6304 GCA_964500655.1 uncultured Anaerolineaceae bacterium
TCCGTTTGATGGTTCGATCTTTAGCCAAATCATGACTTTTCAGACACTCTCTAAGAGAAAAAAAGATGACGCTTGAAAGCGTCCTCTTTTTATGAAATTATCGGTGTGGTAGTGTTACTTGACCATCCAACAGGCCACCCAGTGATCATCGCTGACCTCGCGAAATTCCGGTTCCTTTTGTGAGCAAATCTCTTCCGCAATCGAGCATCGCGGGTGGAAGCGACAGCCCGAAGGTGGATTCAGGGGACTGGGTACGTCACCCTTGAGAATAATGCGTTTCCGCTTGAGGTGGGGATCCGGAATCGGGATAGCCGACATCAACGCCTGTGTGTAAGGGTGAAGCGGATTGTTGAACAGTTCATCACGTCCTGTCAACTCGACAATTTTCCCCAGATACATAACAGCCACGCGATCTGAAATGTGTTCTACCACGCTCAGGTTGTGCGCAATGAACAAATACGTCAGACCAAATTCCTGCTGCAAATCCTTTAATATGTTGAGCACTTGCGATTGAATGGATACGTCCAATGCCGAGACGGGCTCATCACAAATAATGAAGCTGGGCTGCAACGCCAGCGCGCGTGCAATTCCAATACGCTGACGCTGACCGCCGGAAAACTCGTGCGGGTAGCGGCGAGCATGATAATCCTCGAGCCCCACTTTTTTAAGGGTTTCTATCATGATATCGAAGCGCTCTTGGGGATTACCTACTTTATGGATATTTAGTCCCTCCAGAACCGACTCGCCAATTGGCAAGCGAGGATCCAAGGATGCATATGGGTCCTGGAATATGATCTGCATATCGCGACGTATCGCCTTCAGCTCATCGCCGCTCAGTTTGAGCATATCCTGACCGGCAAAAGACACTTCGCCTGATGTGGGCTCAACCAGGCGCAGCATACTGCGCCCAACGGTTGTTTTTCCACAACCCGATTCGCCTACCAGCCCGAGCGTTTCACCTTTTCGCACAGAGAAGCTGACATCGTCCACAGCCTGAACATGCGCGACAACGCGTTGCAACAATCCGGCACGCACAGGAAAGTACTTCACTAGATTTTTGACATGAACAAGATATTCGTTGGCAGTTTCACTCATCGATCATTGCTCCAATAAACTAGCCAGCAGAAAGCGGGGCTTTATGTCCCTCTGCATTTTGATATAACCAGCAACGTACCTTATGGCCTGACTTGTAATCAATCAAGTCTGGTTTGGTCTTGGTGCAGATCTTCAAACCGTGCTCTACCATTGCCTTGCAACGCGGCGCAAACCGGCATCCTGGTGGTAGATCCACCAGATTAGGTACCGAACCAGGGATAACTTCCAGGCGGTCTTTCAATTTGCCGAGAATTGGGATTGAATCGATCAGTCCCCTGGTATACGGATGCAAGGGATAGTCAAAAAGCGTACCAACATCTGCTTGCTCTACGATTTCGCCTGCATACATGACAGCCACACGTTCACAAATCTCTGCAATCACGCCCAAGTCGTGCGTAATCACAATGATTGCTGTTCCGGTATTTTCGCGTAACTTGCGCATCAAATCTAGGATCTGGGCCTGGATAGTTACGTCAAGCGCAGTGGTTGGCTCGTCGGCGATTAATAATTCAGGCAGGGTTGCCAATGCCATAGCAATCATGACGCGTTGCGCCATACCACCGGAAAGTTCGTGAGGATAAGCTTCAACACGCCGTTCGGCATCTGGGATGCCGACCATCTTGAGCATTTCAATTGCTCTTTTATAGCCAGCTTCCCTGCCGAAATCCTGGTGAATATTGAGCACTTCACCAATCTGATCACCGACTTTAAACACCGGGTTTAGCGCTGTTTGCGGCTGCTGGAAAATCATTGAGATACGATTACCACGCACGTGGATCATTTCGCTCTCAGGCAGATCAAGCAGGTTGATGCCATCAAAAATGATTTCACCATTTTCTACTTCACCGGGTTCATCGACTAAGCGCATGACTGAAAATGAAGTTACACTTTTTCCACACCCAGATTCTCCTACCAGCCCTACAATCTCACCCGGGTAAACTTCAAAATCTACACCGTCCACAGCTCGCACGGTACCATCTTCCGTGTGAAAATATGTTTTTAGTTCCTTGACTTCGAGTAAGGGTTTCTTTGACGTCACAGTTTTATTCTCCGTCAGGATTGTTTGTTAACAAGTCGAGGGTCGAACGCATCGCGTAACCCGTCGCCCAACAAGTTGAATGCCAATACCGTGATCATAATTGCCAATCCCGGAAAGAAAACGAGATGTGGCGCGGTAAAGACTTGATTGCGTTCAGAACCGAGCATGGTGCCCCACTCTGCTAGGGGGGGCTGGGCACCCAACCCGAGGAATGAGAGCGCGGCTGCATCCAGAATTGCAGTTGCGATACCAAGCGTTCCTTGAACAATGAGAGGCGGAACAGAGTTCGGTAGAATGCGCTTGAACAAGATATGCAACTTGCTTCCCCCCAATGCCTTTGAGGCTGAAACGTATTCTTGCTCTTTGACAGAAAGAACGCTGCCTCGCACAACACGGGCATAGATAGGGATCGACACGATTGCGATCGCCAAAAGCGCGTTTTGCAGGCCATGCCCTAGCACCGAGACGATGGCAATGGCCAGCAATAACGATGGAAATGCAAGTAGCACATCCATGATACGCATAATCACGTTATCAACCCATCCGCCAAGGAAGCCGCCTATGGCGCCCAGCAGCGTTCCAATGATAATAGCAACTCCAACAGTGCTAAAACCAACGAAAAGGGATACACGTGTGCCGAAAATCACACGACTAAATTCGTCACGCACGTTGCCATCGGTGCCTAAAATGTGCTGAGGTTGATCTTCAGGGCACCCCAAAATGTGAATGCAGGGAGCTATTCGCCTTTTTATACCCTCCTCATGTCCGATTAGAACGAGGTTAGGATCGAAAGGTGCCAATACAGGAGCAAAGAGTGCTACTAAAAGCAGGAACAATAAAATTGTGCCGCCAATGATAGCTGAACGTTGGCGAAATATCCGCCGTAGTGTCAAACGAAACAGGCTGTTTGCCTGATAATCTTTGGTAGATTGATTATTGGGAGATTCAGTTATGGTTGCCATAGTTTTAGTCCAGTTTGATGCGTGGGTCGATAAACACGTATGAAAGGTCAACCAACAGGTTGACTCCAACATAACCTATTGCAACCACGATCGTAGCGGCTTGGACAACGGGGAAATCGCGGGCAGTAATGGCTTCGAAGAGCATGCGTCCTACACCCGCAAAGCCAAATATTGTCTCGGTAAGCACTGCACCTGCAAAAAGCGTTCCAACCTGCAAACCAATGATCGTGACAACCGGTAACAACGCGTTGCGAAGGGCATGTTTCATAATCACCAGGCGTTCAATAAGTCCTTTAGCTCGTGCGGTGCGAATATAATCCTGGCGCAAAACCTCCAGCATGCTGGAGCGGGTCATACGAGCGATAATTGCCAAAGGGATGGTACTCAAAGCTACCGAGGGCAAGAGCAGGTGTTTGACCACATCGGTTAACACTTCCCAATCGCGTGCAAGGATGGAATTTAAAATGTACATATTAGCGAAGAATTCCAAAAATGTGTATTTAAAAGTCCCTTCGATAACTTCCCATTGAAAGACTTCATAAAAAGGGATCGCCGAGACGCCAGCAGAGATACGCCCAGAAGGAGGCAGCCAAAAGGGTGTATCTTTGAGCAATAGAGCAAAGACATAGGCCAGCATCAGGCCAAGCCAATATACCGGCATGGAGACGCCCGTGTTAGCAGCGATCATCACGCTTACGTCTGTGGCAGAATTGCGGCGAACGGCAGATATGATACCCGCAGGGATGCCGACAAGTATGGCAAAGAAGAGAGCAACAAGACCTAATTCAATCGTTGTTGGCAAACGTTCGAGTAGCATTTTTGTTACAGGGCGGCTATAGCGGATCGAATCGCCAAAATCACCGGTGATCATATTCCCCACATAAACACCAAATTGAACCGAGATGGGTTTGTCTAAACCATTTAAGCGGTTGAAGCGTTCACAAACCTCTGCCGAGGCTTTCTCTCCAAGCATCGCCTTGCAGGGGTCCCCGGGGATTGAACGTACCATTACAAAAGTTACGAACATAATCCCGAAGATAACCGGGATGGAGTATAAAATGCGGCGGATAGCATATTGTGTCATAAGCAGACCATTCGAAGAAAATCTTAGAAAACCAACGCGAGACAGCACGCGCCCAATCGGGCACAGCGCCATCTCGCGTTGTTGTTAGTTACGAGCTAGATGGCGAGAAGAATTACTCTTCTACGTTCATCAAGCCGTCAAACAGGTACGAATAGTACTCGAACGCACCTGTGTTACCAATGTGATTCGGGTTGGCAACATCAATACCAGCGGCCCATGAAGCAACGACGTCATTGGCGTCCATGCTTGAACCATCATGGAAGGTTACACCTTCACGAATGGCGCAGGTCCAGACTGACGCGTCATCGTTGGCTGTACAACCGGTGGCCAACTCAGGCACAACATCGCCAGAGTCAATCGCGTAGCCTAACAGCGTTTCAACAACCTGCTGGCAGGGAGCCAGTGATTCACCGTCGGTCTCGTCCTGGCAGAACAGGCTGATCGGTTCAGCATTCTGCATCCAGATCATGGTGTCTTTACCGGGATCAACTTTAGCAAAGAGCGGAGCGCCGAAGGGACGGAAGTGTGCATTGTCAACTGAATTCAAAGCTGCATGGGCAGAAGCGCCGTTTGCAATCGGAACCATGGGGACCAGTTCGCGGATGGCATTGTTGGCCTCAATATACAGAGGCTCGGCAGTAGCAACATCACCGATCTTGGAGCCTTTTTGAAGCGTTTCATAGATCTCAGGATGCGGGTCGCCAAACTGCGGGTTGGTTTCAGCAAAGTGGAAGTCCAGGAAATTGGTCACGTGAGGATAGTCAGCACCCCAACCGAGCAGGTACAGGCCATCCAGGCGGCCATTGGTGGATTCATCGATGAACTCGCCAGATTCCATCACAACGACCTCAGCTGTAATACCCAGGTTTTCGGCCAGCTGGGATTGAACTTCAACAGCAACCAGGCCGGGCTCGGGCAGATAGCCACGGAAGACATCACGATAATAGATCGTGGTCTCGAAGCCATCGGGGTAGCCGGCGTCAGCCAGGTGTTGCTTGGCGGCTGCGGCATCGAAATCGTACCAGGCATCACCAACACAGCCATTGGGGAGGCTGCAGGGGGTGAAGTGCGTGGGAACTACTGAACCTTCAGCATAGAAGTTATCTACAATGCGCTGGCGGTCGATACCCTTGGCAATCGCCAAGCGGACATTGAGATCTCCAAAGATCGATTCTGTGCGTGTGTCGAGCGGATCGATCACGTTGACCATCGCCAGATAGAGAACGTTGGGGTTAGCACTAGGAATGAAGGTCAAATTGGGATCGTCTTTGACAACATCGTAATCATCGGGGCTGAGGTTGGTGATCTGGTCAACATTACCAGACTGCAGCTCGAGCAAGCGCTGCGCGCCTTCAGTCGCCCAGCGGATGACCAGGGTGTCATAAGCGGGCTTATCACCCCAGTAACCATCGTAGGCGGTATAAGTGAGGCTTTCGCCGCGGGCCCATTCTGTAAGTGCGAAGGGACCGGTGCCGACAGGCGCTGAAAGCAGAGTTTCCTGATTGGCTTCATTGGCGTTGGCATCCAACCACTCTTCGGGATAAACACCGAAGGGGGTAAAGGCAGCTTTTTGGGGGAAAGCCGGATCAGAGCCACACATGCTGAATTCAACAGTATAAGCATCCACAGCTACGATCGATTTGATCTTGCCACCATATTCGCAATCAGCAGCTTCAACTGAGTTGCCTTCAAAATCAGGCATAGCAGGTTCAGCGGGTTCGGCGGGTTCGGCGGGTTCAGCGGGTTCGGCGGGTTCGGCGGGCTCAACGGGCTCAACGGGCTCAGGAGTGCCGCAGGCTGCCAGCACCATGCTTGCTACAAGCAAAAGCGCAAGCATGGTAAATAGTGATTTGCTTTTCATTTTTTAAACTTCTCCTCTTATGAATTGGTGAATTAATGTGGGAACAGGAAAATGTATGTTTTGGTTTGTGGCCTCCTTTCCATTCATATTCTCTAAATAGACTTTATTATTATACGTGAACATCCCCCAGTGTCAACGCTCCCAAAGTATTGAACTCATTGAAACTTATGAGTGAAGGATGTGTCGCAAGTTGATCATAGCAAAAGCGATGAAGTGGGCGCCAAGAAAGTAAACTACTATCGACTGGAAGTCGATAGCTTTGT
>CAZCPP010000247.1:0-6291 GCA_964500655.1 uncultured Anaerolineaceae bacterium
TTTGCTAGTGTCGGTTCCTCCAAATCTGGCAGTGAGCGAATTGGTGAAGCGAGTTTACTTCTTCTTTGCTACCATGAAATAACTGGAGGACATTCCTTGATCTAACATTTCAGCTTCAACAATTTGAAAAGCCCCATTGGCGATTGTTCCTTCTAATTCGGAGCTTTTTAAGCTTTGCACATATGGCACAAGCCCTACTTTATTTGCGAGAAATAAGAAAATACTAAAAACTGGATTTTTCTCTCCCAGGCAGGGTGTATCAGAAATAAATAATCCTCCTGGTTTCAACAATTCGTTTATCCTTTTCATTACCTTGGGGGTATCTTCTAATAAGTGCAGAATGTTGCAAGCAAATATCACACTAAATGATTCTTTTTGATAGCGCGCATCAAATATTGTTGCTTGCGCGAAATGTATATTACCAATTTTGCGCTCAACTGCTTTTCTCTTCGCAATAGTAAGCATTTTGGATGAAATATCAATAGCGTGAATCTCTTTCACTTTGTCCGCAATTAAAATTGATAGCGGCCCTGTCCCACATGCGAAATCTAAATCAAAAACAAGGTCGGAAATAATGTTACGGTGAGGGTCTCAAACATAGTAAGTCCTTTGAGGTTAATGGACTGACCTTTTCAATCTAAGGCCAAACTTCTCTGGTTATCAGAATAGCAATGGAACAAGTTTTTTTACATTTTGCTGGTAAGCAATATATTGTTCCCCATATGCTTTTCGTAATCCCCGTTCTTCATCAGGAATTAGCAGAATAATCAAGACAAGATATATACAGAACACAGCGAAATAAGTCAACGAGTGTAGCAAACCCGCTAGTCCTAAAGACATGCCTAAAGCCGCAGTATACATTGGATGTCTAACAAAACGATATGGCCTGATGATGACTAACTCATCAGTCGTTCGAGGGTCTGTACCACCTAACTGATAATTTCCACCCAGCTTAATCAATGCCCAGGCCATAAGGAAATAACCTGTTACATACAATAACGCGCCTCCGATTTCCAAAGCGATAAAAATCAGTGGACTTTCAAGATCCAGATGAGTAGGAACAAAAGCATCCCAGCGTTGCGTGATGAGCAAGATTGCGGCCAAGGGGGTGACAATCAATAAAAAAAAGAGGTTGTATAGATTTACCACCTGAACCAGAGAATTGCCTTTTGGCTTTTCCAAAATAGAACCAGTAGCCATTTGTTTAACGATTACCAGCATCCCCAAAAGAAGTAATATTATGATCCCAAGAGTCCGTTGATCAAAAAAATACATTAATCACCTCAAAAGTATCACTTTCCTAAACAAACATACTAAACGGTTGGTATGTATAGTCATAATAACATATAGTTTTCCTCAGGTCAAGCCTCTTGAGATTCAATTTATATTCAACTCTTATTTTGGACTGCTGACCATATACCTAACATAAACATAATCCCCAATTCAAGACAACAAGCAATACTTAAGCCCTTCTTGATCGAATTATCCCATGAGTCAACCTGCCAAGTAGCCAGCCTATAAGCGAAGCACCAGCTACCATTGCCGCTATCCCAACGTGATCGTCCCACAAGTTTCCGCGGATTACCAAAATAACCGAAATGTGGACTATAAACTCGACGACCGAAAATACCAACCCTAAAAACGCTACCTTTCGAATTGTCCGCCAGAAGAATGCGACACCGAATAACCATAATGGTAATATTCCAACCCAGATGATCATGGCCTTTTCATCCAGCCAATAATCCGTATCTTCAAAAAACCAGCCAAAGAGGTACAAAACAAAAGAGATAATTGCGCCTATTTTTATGAGTGCATTGCTAGATACACCAAATTCTCTTACTCCAGGGGGTTGATTGAAAACGGACTGAATTTGTCGAGGGCGCTTCTTTCTGGGGACCAGCTTCTCGCTTCTTTCAAAACGGGTACCACAGTAGACACAATGCAAGGAGTTATTTTCTAGTGGCGCACCACAATTTGGACATTCAAGGGGATTCATAACTATCATTTCTAAATCACTCTCTTTGTAGACGTTCAACCAAAATTCATTTTGATAAGCATATTATGCAAATTCATTTTCGTCAGGCAACTGAAACATCCGGCAAACTTCCTCCGCTACCTTTGGATTGACTAAACGTAAAATGGATATCACTTTGTAAAAAATAAGTGTAGCATAATTTATTGAATGAGCAATAATGAAGATCGAATATGCGAACTTTCATCCGAAGTAAACTCCACCCTTCGCGTATAATTGGCGAGCTAAACGCCAAATTCATTTATCAAGGAATCCAATGCTTACCCCTCCCTGGGAAGAACAAGGCTGGTTCGAAACGGCCAGTGCCTGGATCAAGACCCAAATCACGGCAAATAAACTGGCACTAACCGGTGAAATCACCCAGCCACACATCCGACCCTGGTCCACTGTGTTGAATGTACCCACGGATGACGGAATCTTATACTTCAAAGCCAGCGCGCCCAGCTTGGCCTACGAACCACGTTTGACGGAAGCGCTCGTTCGTTGGCGACCGAAGCTGATGCCCGAACTCTTGGCGTCTGATCTCGAGAACGGCTGGTTGCTAATGCGTGATAGCGGCCAGCCCATCCGCGAACCTGTTCGCGTGCATGGCGATCTCAGTCATTGGGATACCGTCTTGCCGGCCTATGCAGAATTACAAATCGAACTATCTGCGCGTGCCGACGAATTGCTCTCCCTGTGCAATTTGAGCACTTGCTTGACAATACAGATGCTATGTACCTGGATCAACCCGAGGGCTTGACCCAGGAGAAATACAAATCTCTGCTAGACCTGCGTCCCAAATTCGCCCACATGTGCGCGCGTCTGGCTGAATACGGCATCCCTGAGTCATTGCATCATGATGACTTTCACGATGCTAATGTTTTCCTGAAGGATGGTCGTTACATCCTGACCGACTGGGGGGAGGCCTGCTTTTCGCATCCGTTTTTCACTTTACTGGTCTGCTTTCGCAGTACGGCCTACTCGATGAAATGGGAATTTGACGATCTGCGGTTGGAACCACTACGCGACACCTACCTGAAACCCTGGGAACGCTTCGCCTCACCCCCGGACCTGCTGGCTGCGTACCGTTTATCTGTGCGGATCGCGATGGTCAACCGCGCGCTGACCTGGCGCCGGGTGGTCTCAAGCTTGGAAGGCGAAATCCGGGCTGAATACGCTGAAGCCGTCCCCGGCTGGTTGATGGAATTTCTCGAGGCAGAAACGGCAGATCCGATTTTTCTCTAACTAGTTTTCAAAGATATGACCGATCCCTTTCCCCACTCTGAATTTGATCCTTGGGCCGAAACCTACGACAAGGATGTGGCAACCTGGACCCAATTCCCTTTTGATGGTTATGAAATGGTGTTGGATACCGTCCTCCGGCGGGCGGAGGTCCAGCCTGGCATGAGCGTGCTGGATATAGGCACCGGCACGGCCAATCTGGCCATGCGTTTCGCAGAATTGGGTTGCGAGTTGTGGTGCACGGATTTCTCAAAACCCATGCTCGCCAAAGCGCGAGGAAAACTACCTGATGCGCATTTCATCACCCACGATTTTCGAGGGGACTGGCCCGCCGAGTTGGAAGGCCAGCGCTTTGACCGCATCGTCTCGACCTATGTTTTCCATCATGTTGAGCTGGATCAAAAAGTATGCATCTGCCAAGAACTGGTTATACAACGCCTGAATCCTAATGGGAAACTGGTCATCGCTGATCTGTCCTTCCCAACATACTCCTACAAAGAAGAGTTCAAAACCCAAGTGGATGATTGGGATGAAGAACCCTATTGGTATATGGATGAATCCATTCCGGCGCTCGAAAAGGCTGGTTTGAAGGTGGAATATATTCAGGTTTCGGCCTGCGCTGGGGTGTATACAATCCAATAACAACTGTCATTGCGAGGAGGGTTGAGTAAGCGGTGTTTCTCCCCGTAACGAAACCTGACGAAGCAATCTCAAGTAGCCTTCAGCCATGAGGTTGCCACGGCGCTTTGCGCCTCGCAATGACAATTTGATATAAAATAACCCCATGAAAGAGATCATCTACTCCCGCAACGCCGTTTATGAAACTTTACGCGCAAAACGCCGACAGCCAATGAAACTTGAAGTTGCCGAGGGCGTCAAAGAAAAAGGCCGCTTGAGTGATATCCTGCGCATTGCCAAAGAACGCAAGATTCCTGTCAAGCACGTCCCGCGCGGGCGACTGGAGCGCCTGAAAGCCAATCACCAAGGTGTGTCGTTGGAAGTTAGTGGTTATCACTACGCTGATCTAACTGATATCTTTGAATTAGCCGAAGAACGAGCAGAGCCACTGTTTGTATTATTACTCGATACCCTAAACGACCCTCAAAACTTTGGCGCGCTGCTTCGTACGGCTGAAGTGGTTGGTGTGCATGGTGTGGTCATCCCACTGGCGCGCACCGTGGGAGTCACACCGGCGGTGGTCAATGCCTCGTCGGGGGCTTCGGAGCATTTATTGATAGCGCAGGCCAATCTGCATCAAGCCATCACCGCACTGAAGGAGGCCGGGGCCTGGATCATCGGTCTCGAAAGTAGCGATCAGGCCCAGGGTCCGTATGAGGTGCGCTTGGACGGTGCAATTGGGTTGGTCGTTGGTTCTGAAGGCGAGGGCATGCGCCCGCTGACGGCTAAGTCCTGTGATATCCTTATGAAACTTCCTATGAAGGGGCAGATTGAATCGCTCAATGCAGCGGTTGCAGGATCGGTGGCACTCTATCTCACTTATCTGGCTCGCATAAAATAAACCATCAGGTAAAATTATATAGGGGCACGACACCTGCACTGCGCGCAGACACAAGTGTATTTCGTGCCCCTACATAATTTCTGGAGGACCAATGCCTCAAGCAACGTATCATTTTCCGCGTGGATTTTTATGGGGAACAGCCACCGCCTCGCATCAGGTAGAAGGCAACAATTCTAATAACCAATGGTGGAAATTCGAAGAAGAGGGCCATACAAACGGGAGATCTGGTTTAGCCTGCGACTGGTGGGGCGGACGCTGGCGCGAAGACTTCGACCGTGCTGCAGAAGGCGGGCAGAACGCACATCGTTTTTCAGTGGAATGGAGCCGAATCCAACCTGAACCCGATCGCTGGGACGAAGACGCGCTTGATCGTTATCGCAATATGCTCCGCGGCCTGAAAGAACGTGGCATGACTCCCATGGTCACCTTGCATCACTTCTCCGATCCGCTCTGGTTGTACGAACGCTGCGGCTGGGAAAACGAAGAAATCGTTTCCCTGTTCGAGAAATACGTGCGCAAAACAGTGGGGGCGCTCAAGGAATATGTGACTACCTGGTGCACCATCAACGAGCCGAATGTGTATGCTTTAAGCGGCTATGTAACCGGGGACTTTCCAACCTGCGTAGATGGTCGTAAGGGCATAAAACCTGCTATGAAGGTTATGGCAAATATGTTGCGTGGACATGCTGCTGCCTATCGCGCCATTCATGAGATTCAGACTGAGGCGCGCGTTGGTTATGCTCATCATTTTCGCCCTATGGTTCCAAAACGACCCTGGTTCCTGCTCGATAGACTGATGCGCAACATTCGATATAACGGGTTAAATATGGGTTTTCCTACCGGCATTTCAACAGGTGTGATGAAGACTCCAATTGGAAATTATCGCGTACCCGAAGCCAAAGGTACCCAGGACTATTTTGGACTGAATTACTACTCTGTAGACACTGTCTGGTTTGACCTGCGCAATAGAAAGGAACTGTTCACGGCTTCAGAATATCCTGACGGCGCAGATCTTAGTCACACAGGTATGTTTGCAAATACCCCAGAAGGCTTATTCCAGAGCATTAAGTGGGCAACGAAAACCTATCCCAAAACGCCAATTATCATCACGGAGAATGGTGTAGAGGATCCTAGCGATAAAATGCGCCCGCGCTATCTGGCGCAGCACGTCCACCAGATGTGGCGCGCGGTCAACTTCAACTGGCCAGTCAAAGGCTACTACCATTGGTCACTGATGGATAATTTCGAATGGGAACGCGGCTGGACGCAACGTTTCGGCCTGTGGGCGCTGGATGTGAAATCACAGAAACGTACCAAGCGCCCGTCTGCGGATTTATATGCTGAAATTTGCAAGGAAAACGGGCTCTCGTCCGAAATGGTACAGAAGTATTGTCCTGAAGTCTTCGAAAAATTGTTCCCAGTATAAAATTTTAGTGAAATTCACACGACTATTATTAAATCAAAAGGGGCTGTCCCAAAAGTCCAGGAGACAGCCCCTTAGAAATTTAATATAATG
>CAZCPP010000248.1:0-6276 GCA_964500655.1 uncultured Anaerolineaceae bacterium
TACCTTCTCAACCTGATCAAACATCAGGCTTCATTCATTTGTCTAAATGCGAAATTAAATGATTCATCAAAATGAGACCGGATGGTTATTTATACCATCCGGTCTCATTGATATTAACTAATGTACGTATATTGAATCGAGTATGTCTATTCGGTTTCCTTCTCAGTCATCTCTAACACCTGATCGACCAGGCCATATTCTACGGCGTCTTTCGCGTCTAAATAGAAATCTCGATCGGAGTCACGCTCGATCTCCTCTGGTGATTTACCGGTGTGCTTGGCCATGATGCTTGTCAGCAGAGTCTTCAAACGCAGAATTTGCTCGGCTTGGATTTGAATATCGGTAGCCTGACCTTGTGCGCCACCCAGAGGTTGATGCATATGGATAGTGGCATTCGGCAGGGCGTAGCGGCGGCCTTTTGTGCCGGCGGTCAGCAATACGGTCCCGAAGGAAGCGGTCACACCCACAGCGACGGTGCTGATCGGATTTGAGATCATCTGCATCGTGTCGTAAACTGCCAATCCGGCATATATAACACCACCGGGGGAATTAACGTACATCTGGATTTCTTTCTCGGGATCTTCATGATTCAAGAACAACAACTGAGCCACAATGATGTTTGCGACCTGATCGTCAATCGGCGTACCCACAAAAACGATGCGTTCTTTCAAAAGGCGAGTAAACACATCATAAGCGCGTTCGCCATAATTTGACGATTCGATCACCATCGGGGCAATGTTTTTAATATTAGGTAACATAATTTTCTCCTTAATTACAGCCGTAATCATACCCGAATACTGTTGGATTTTTGTTAATTTTGCCGATGAAAAATATCTGGGCGACACAATCTGTCGCCCAGATGAGTTTACTCAGCTTTCGCCTTCTTGGCGGTCGTCTTCTTAGATGTGGATTTAGCTTTAGTTGATTTTGCAGCCGAAGATTTTTTGGCCTTGGGTTTGCTCGCAGCCTTTTTCTTCCCACTCTTTCCGACGCCCTTGCCTGCTCCCCCTTCGGGGACTTTGTCCTTCTTTTTTGCTTTTGTACCGCTTTTACTCTTGGTGGCCGGTTTATCTTCCACGGCTTCTTCTTCTTTGTACTCGCCTGTCGCAATGGCTTTGATGCGCTCTAGCGTGCGGCGTGTCATCAAGCGATTAGCGGATTGCATCGCAATGGCTTCGGCAATTTGTTGCTGCCCGCGTTTGCCGCCTTTGGCCTGGCTTAAATCCATGCCCTGGTATTGCAACTCATTCAAAGTCTGGCCAAACTCGGATTGCAGGTCACCCTCATCTACTTCAATTTTCTCCTCACGAGTGATTTCGTCAAGAATGAGCGAACGTTCCAGTCGCTTGATGGCCACCGGGCGGGCCTCATCTTCCATGAACTTCTCTTGCGTGGTTTGCTGCATCTTGAAGTAGGTTTTCAAGTCAAGTCCCTGCTGAGACAGGCGCTCGCGTAAGCCATCAATGACATGTTCGGCCTCATGTTCTATAACTTGTGGCGGATATTTAATTGTGGCGCCAGCCTTGATCTTGTCAATTAGTTCAACATAATACTCATCATCATATTCGTCTTTAGTACGGGCTTCGAGTTCCTTCTTCAATGCCGTTTTTAAATCCTTAAGGGAATCATGTTGGCCGGTCATCTTGGCCAGCTCGTCATCCAATTCAGGCATTTTCATGCTTCGCACGGTCTTCATAGTAACTTCGAAATTAATCGTTTCGCCTTGCAATGACTCGTTTGCATCATCTTTCGGGTATTTATGCTTGACAGTTTTGCTATCCTCTGAACTCAACCCAACCAACTCTTTGGAAAATCCAGGATAAGGCCATTCATCATTGTTGGGTTCCTTACGGACAACCAGGGCTAAACCGTTTCGGGAGAGAGTCACATCAGCCTCTTCGCCATCTGCCGCTTTTGCGCGTTCACCTTTGACGTCCACGAGCACATAATCTTCCCACTCAGCAGCGCGTTCCACCGTTTCGGTAGTGGCGTACATGCGACGGAAATCTTCAAGGGCCGCATCTAATTCTTTTTTACCGGGGGCAGAATACTTGTAAGGCAGACGAATCGAATGATAGTCTCCGAGGTCAATATCAGGGGCCAAAGGCACCTTGAATACTAGCTTCGGCGGGTCTAATTCCTCAATCTTTTCCAGCGAACCTGCGGCGGCCGGTTGAATCTCAGCTTCCTCGAGGACTTTTGGGTATATCTCATCCACCAGTAAATCCATAGCCTTTTCTACGATGGCCGCTTCGCCGTAATGACGTACGATGACATCATAGGGAGCTTTCCCCGGGCGGAAGCCGGGTATTTTGCCACGCTTGGCAACCTGTTTGGCTGCACGACGTTTGCTGGCTTGCATGCGCTCAG
Organism: uncultured Anaerolineaceae bacterium; assembly: GCA_964500655.1. Taxonomy (GTDB): domain Bacteria; phylum Chloroflexota; class Anaerolineae; order Anaerolineales; family Villigracilaceae; genus JAABUE01. The sequence goes on from CAZCPP010000248.1 coordinate 2,371, forward strand.
CTTCGACCTCGACTATAAGTTCCATCTGGTGGTCGTCTAAGTATTTCTTATCGATTTTCAAAATTATCCTCCAGAGAACCTATAGGTCTGAGAGTACTTATTCGGTTCTTTACTACATAAAAACATACGCATGTGGGCATTCATTTATAGCACACGCCGCGCTATTTTACGCCCAGTCAGACAATCAGGCAAGGGCATTTAGATGTTGCCGATGAATCGTTAGATGAATGAATATAGTACTCAGGCACACAAAGTATAGTGTACCTGAGCATTTTTCTTTCAGTGGGGACGGAGGGATTTGAACCCTCACATCCGAAGATACAGCATCCTAAGTGCTGCGCGTCTGCCAATTCCGCCACGTCCCCAGATGATAACTGCGGCGGAATTATAATACTGCTTGCATATATTTGTAAACCGATTATAATGGGCGGCTGTGATACTAGAACGCTTGTGCGAATTAAAAGAGGTGAAATGTCTCGTGTAATCAATCCCGATTCTGCTGGAAAAGAACGTACCCGCCTGACAAAAGCCATCGTGATCTCAATCCGTGAGTTAGCTAAACAAACGGATACTGGCAAGGAGGCGCGCGACCTGGCCGCCTTTATTTCTCTTGCGTTGCAAACCATATCCGAAGGGATAGACGTTTCAGTTGCAGCCTGGGAGAAACGCAATTACTGGATCAAAGCAGACCGTTTCCGCATGGACTGGGCCTGGGCAGGGCAATTGGGCGAGAAAATGAAATCAGCTGTATTAGCTGACGAGTGGGGGGATATTGCCATGATTTCGGCACAAATAGCACAGAAACTGCACAAAGTTAAAGTGTCCGAAAAGCATCGTATGGGTAAACCCTGGGTAGGAGCCTGGGAACGAATAAATTGAGCTTAGAAAAAATATATTAGGACCAAAATGGACTGGACTTGAGCAAAGCCAGTAATTTTTCATCTACAATAGCGGGGGAGAGGAAGTTTCCCTGACCGTATTGGCATTCTGCATAGCGCAAGCCTCGTAATTGATTTTCTGTTTCAATACCTTCTGCGATTACATCTACATCGAATTTACGCGCCATAGACAGAATTGATGTTACGATGCCATTCCCCATTTCTGTTGGATTGATCTGTTGAACAAATTTCTTATCAATTTTCAGAGCCTGTACAGGTAAGGAATTTAAATGGGAAAGCGATGAATACCCGGTACCAAAATCATCCAAATATACTTTGACACCTAGATCGTTCAGTTGGTGAATTTTTTGATTTGTCAAATCCAGATCTTCGATCAACATATGTTCAGTGATTTCCAAAATCAACTTTTTGGGATCCATTTTCGTTTTCTCTAACAAATCGGTTACACGAGAGATAAAATCCTCCTGAATCAATTGAGTATTGGAGATATTTACGCTCAAGGTCAATTGTGACATGCTAGGACCATATGCATGCCAGGATTGATAGTTCTGGATCGAATTTTGTAGAGTCCACAATCCGACATCTGGCATTAGGCCTAATTTATCTAATAAAGGGATAAAAATTTCTGTTGGGATTTCCGAATTGTTTTGTTTCCAACGCAGCAACACTTCCAACCCAACAACACTGAGCGTATCTAAATTGTAAATAGGTTGATATTTTAGATAAAATGATTTTGTGCGGGCAGCTTTTCGCAACTCAGATTCAAGAATTACCTGGCTTCTGACGGCTAATTCTTTCGTTTGGGTAAATATTTCCGCTCTTCCACCACCTCTGGATTTTGCCTGGTACATGGCAATATTAGCGTTTCTAACATATTCAGTCGGGTTGGTCACTTCATGAACACAATAGGCGATGCCAATACTTGCCGTCATGTGAAATTCATGATCGTCGATTAAGAGGGGCGTCGTAAGAGAGTCCTGAATTCTATGTGTAATTTCGTTGATGACTTCAGAGTGAAGTTCTCCTCTTTCTCCTTCTAAGAGGACCAGGAACTCATCTCCCCCATACCTGCAGACGGTATCTCCTTCCCGAAGGCTACCTGCAAGTCGTTTAGCGATCTCGCGCAAAGCCTGATCACCTGAAATATGCCCGTAAGAGTCGTTTATCCTTTTAAACCTATCAATATCAACAAATAAAACAGCATAAACCAGTTTATCAAAGCGCTTATACCTGGAAATTGCATGTTCGAGGCGATCTAAAAACAGAACTCTATTTGGCAAATTTGTTAGCACATCATGCAGCGCATGATACTTGAGTTTTTCCTCGGTTTTTTGTCGCGTCTGGATTTCTTGCGTTGCGCTCTGGAATAGCCTGGCATTTTGAATCGCGATAGCTGCTTGATTGGCTAGTAATCGAGCAATTACAATTTCGTAGGTTTCAAACGGATGCTCAGCTTTTTTTATTACTTCGATCAGGCCAATCGGATGGTTATTGACAATCAGGGGTAGTAAAAGTAATGAAGTTATGCCTGCCTTTTTAAGGGTCTTGAGAACAGCTTTATCGGCCCCGGGTGTATTTTTTGAGATGTGTAATATGTTGCGCCGAGAAAGGATTTTTTCTATCAGGGAGGGGTGCTTGACCAAAATGTTTTCAGTTTTGGATTCACTTTGTGCTTTTACCCCAGCATGATGGTTGAATACAATTTCCAGCTGATTAGTTTCGTTATTCCACAACCCCAAATAACAGGCAGAGGCAGCTAAAATGTTTGAAAACTCTTGTACGATAAGTTCTACTACCTGATCGATTTCAAGCGTAGCTGATATATTGCAGGAGGCGGAATGCAGCATGACCAGCTGCCTGGTCATTTTTAATTGCGAAGTTTTCCCCTCTTGTTCTTCGGCGTATAGTTGTTTTGCAGACTCTAAGGTCATAATTACATTGGATTAATAAAAATATTTTGATCCAGAAAACATATTATAAAGTATTACGAGAAAAATTTATCTTACACTTTCGTTGGTTTCGCTGCCTCCGCACGTCGTGCTTGCCACAATTCGATGGCAACATATCCCGATATCAACAAGATAGCGATTGAAGTAAGTTGATGCAGGCTGAAGAGCCCTAAGACGCGCGGTAGATCGCGCAGGGAATCGATCAGCAGCCGGCCCAATGAGTAGAAAAACAGATAAGCTATCGTAAGGCTGCCGTTATAGGTTTTTTGCTTGCGACGGGACAACAACCAAGCAAACAGCCCAAGGTTGAATATCATCAACATGATCTGAGTGGGGAAGCGATTGGCCCAGTTTCCAGATCCTCTGGGAAGGTACATACCAAATATACTATCCGTTTCCAGTCCATAACAGCAGCCGTTCAAAATACATCCGATGCGATAGATTCCCAGGATCAAAGGAATGATGAGAGTGATTGTGTCCAGTACAAGACCATCTGGTTGATCTGGTCTGATGACTTTCGCTAACAGATATCCCCACAGCAACATCCACAAGATAGCCCCAAAGGAGACCAAGCCACTGGAAAGGGCATACTCCAAATTTCTCAAGGCATCCAGGAAGCCCACTCCAAATACAAGCGCATTCAAGGCGCCGAATAACAACGCCAAAGGGATGGCAGATATCCAATAAACATGAAAGTAGCGCATAGAAATTCCTACCCGCTGGGCTTCCTTCCACCCGACGAGAATACCAAAGACGATTCCTAGCGTTAAAAAAATCACGGAAGCGTGCAAATGAAAATCACCTATCACAAGCAGGATTGGGTACATCAAACCTCCAAATATATTTTTACCAAATAATCAAGGTATGAAACTAGCATTCTGTTCCAGGCAATTTTATAATGAAAAGCAGTTTGAGTGAGGAGGGTCGGGAGAATGATTGAGGATTCAGAATAAAATTATTCTCAGTTTAAGAAAAATTTGTAATATTAAATTATCGTACTGTATTAGGACTTACGCAAAACTGAGAGATTGACGGTAGATAGCAAAGCCATTATTGTT
>CAZCPP010000249.1:0-6266 GCA_964500655.1 uncultured Anaerolineaceae bacterium
GAATTAGGATATTCTTGAATAGGTAAATAAGACAGTGTGAGTAAAGCTTTTTCGTCTTTCCTGTGGCACCACCTCCTTCAGGTGATTTTTACTTACTAATACGGTTTAGTAATATGGCAAAAAAAATACGCTAAACTGACTTACGCTCGATAAGAGGGCAGGCTAATTTATGCTGAATCAGAGTATCTTCGTCTTCACCGTCGATCAACTTGACAAGCTTATTTGCTGCCCACTCGCCCATACGGTAGTGAGGCAATTCCATTGTCGTTAGTGGAGGGTATAAGTGCGCAGAGATAAGTTCCTGATTATCAAAGCCAATGATCGCAACATCTTCAGGAATACGCAAATTAAGCTTACGTAAAGCATCATAAGCACCCATAGCAATGCGGTCATTAAAACAAAAGAGTGCCGTTGGTGCATTAGGCATCTGCATCAATTTCATTGCTGCGTCGTAGCCACCAGGGGCTTCATCTTCGGTGTAGGTAATTAAGCCCTCATCCAGTTGAATTTGGGAATCCTGCAGGGCTTGACGATATCCAGCTAAACGTCCGTGCGCAGCGGGTATATCATAAGCTTGGTTTATAAAACCAATCCGCTTGTGTCCCTTTTCGATTAAGTATTGAACAGCCGTAAAAGCACCTTCGGTTTCTTGTGGTACAACGGAAGGGTAACTGCGGTCTTCCGCATAACAATCCAATAAAACAGTGGGGACTTCTCGTAATGTTTCGGGAATATTTACAGAGCGGTGATACATCGTGGCATAAATAATCCCCTCTACTTGACGTTTAAGCAACATTTCTATGGCAGCAGCTTTAATCTCCTGGTTGTTTTTGGTGTTGACCATAAGCAGAATTTTTCCCTGCTCCCAGGCAACATCTTGTGCCCCTTCATAGATTTTTCCAGCGTGAGGCGTTGTGGCGATCTCATCTGTAATGAATCCCAACAACCCCGAGCGCTGCCTGCGTAAGTTTTGCGCCAAGACATTCGGGCGGTAGCCCAACTCATTTACAGCAGCCCAAACACGTTCTTTTGTCTCCTGCGGGATCCCCATGTCAGGCGTATCATTGATCACAAAAGAAACTGTTGTTTGCGAAACACTAGCCAGTTTCGCAACATCTTTCATCGTAGGGGGAGATTTCTTTGATTTCTTTAGCATTCTACTAAATCGTATTAGTGACTATTGACTATTATATAGATTTAAGAGTGACGTGTCAAGAAGAATTTCGAATCGCTCGTGATTTTGACTTGCTACCGTTTGTGAAACAAGTGTCCACAACCTGCACTTTCTTCTCTATACCATCATCCCCTTTGGACGATATTGCTTATGGTTTTAGGAAAATGATTACTCATGGTAAACTCACCGTTGCCCCAGTACTTGAAGCCTGCACCTAGACTACAGGGAAACATCATAAAAATTGATAGTTTTTGCCGCTTTCCAATGGTAGACTCTCCCTCATGAAATCTACAGCCATCGCCTTTCCTAACATTGCTTTCTTTATATTGTGGGTACCCAAATTCGCACTTATTGTTTTTGGAGCTTCTTTAAAAATCCCATATTGAAGAATCTTTTCACGAATATCCAAAACTGCTTCATCTGAAATTGGTAAATGAGCAAAGTAAATTTGGAATACATTTGGCGGAAATCCATAAGCAACACTAGCAAAGCTGTCTGTTTTTGGCAAATAGACTCTTACAGAAAATCCTTTTGTTCCCCAATAAATAATGTGTCCTCGCTGATCAGCCATAATTAGGATTTGAGTATAGAAATCCGATATTTCAGAATCACACTTTTCTAGAAATTCGTCTTGATTTATTGTTGTCGAAGGTTCCACCTTTCCCCTCTCAGTTATCCCTAGAACACGTGGAACAATTGCTTTTTGACCTTCTCCCAAAAACTGCTTTACTTCAACTGCTAAGACTTCAACATCACTCATTTTCTCATTTAGAAATTCAACCAAACTACGTAATTCTAATGGAATAGTATCCGCTACAAAAATCAATCTCACTATTCCGGCTTTCAAATTACTTTCTACATTTTTCCAATATTTCTCGATTAATGCGGGGTCATCGAGATCAGCCAGCTTTAGAATTTCATTATCTAATGCTTTTCCATTACGTTGTGCAGTTTCAGCAGCAGCTTGACGAAGGCTATCCATTTTCCAATAGGTAATTCCATTTGCAGCATAATCAAGCATCTGAGCTACCACTTCACGACGGCTACGCGTATCTGACGCACGCTTGCATTCAACAAATGTTGGGATGCCATCTTGATCAAGAAATAAGTGGTCTAAACTTAATCGTCCGGTTTCATCTTCAGCACTAGGTACTCTTTGTTCTCTCGCTACCAACATCCATCGACGCGGTTTTTCAAAGTTTATTTGATCACCAGGTAATAAATCAGGATAAGATGCTAACAATGCCTGTAAGTCAACTTCCTTGTCATATGCTGTTTCTTTCATTGGCGTTAGCTTACCTTCCCCCTCTACAAGAAATATTTTGGCGCCCTTCATAATATTCCTCCATGCTTTCCTAAATTTACACTAACAAAACTTCAACCAACTCACCGGCGCTCACGCCGGTGGCATCCGGCGAGAATGGAATTCATTTTCCTAAAAACAATTTCTAACTATTATACAAGTAATCCAAACACAATCTCAAACACTTCTGAACAATTTCTGAACATCTTTTTGCTATCTTACGTGGTAGATGAAAAGGAGAAAAAAATGAAAACCAAAACTTTACACCCGATAATCCTAGTAACATTGCTGGCATCTGCCTGCTCGCCTGGCGTGGCCGATGAAACTGTTGTTCAAACAGTAGAAATCCCTCCCGCTGTACAAGAGCCGCCAATGGGAGTTGCTCCTGGGCAGGGTCAACCCCCCGATGGAGGCGGTGGAGGCACACCTCCACAGGAAGCGAACCAGGCCTGCACCGGAAAGAGTGAAGGCGATACCTGTGAATTCACCTGGGAAAGAGGCGCCGAAACGGGTCTCTGCGAAACGGTGCAGGGCCAGCTTGCTTGTTCACCACAACGCGGGCCATCGGATGGTCCATCTGATAAGCCGTCCAATGGAGCGCCTCCCCCCGAAAAAGGAGGCCAAGCTGGTGAAAATCAGCCTACCGGAGGAAACACCGGAGACAGGGGCGCTGCATACAATATTGATCAAGCCCTGTCAGATCGGGCGCAGGGAACGACCATCTCTTTCGATGCGCTGGCCTTCCTGACCGGCGACCTGGGCTCGGATTCGTTCTTCCCGCCCGGCAAGGTAGCCGACTTTTGGGGCTTCCAATATCTGCGCGACAACGACCCCAGCCAGATGGGACATAACACCGACTTCCTGACCAAAGCGGCCTTCAATATGCTTCACATCCTGACATCCGCCCAACGCACCGAACTGGTTAGGCTGGCCGAGGGTCAGGTAGATTCGATCAATGAGTATGGTTATAAGCGTTTTGTTTTGATGGATGCATTTCGCCGCCTGCTGGAGGGCAATCTACCTGCCGGAACCTCTGGCTTGAACGAAGAAGCTGTCAAAGCGTACTCAGCAGAACTTTACCGATTGGATGGTGAGATCAGCTTCGAGCGTGCTCAGGTCATGGGAGGCATTCTCAGCTCTCTGGATGCAACTCAAGCAGCATATTTGGATAATTTGCATGGCAAGGGAATGCTCGAATGGCCGGATGTTGAGGAACCATCTGAATTGAGAGGTCTGGATCGCGATGTAAAGGTAGCCGTGATGACTTATGCTGGTGACATGTTCAGTTGGTATCTTGGTTCGCTTGAAGCGGATGTGTACTTCTGCCCCGAACGGCAGGGAACCTACTTCGGTTCCTTCTATCTCAAAGATGCCCCCGCTATGGGTAACCCAAATTACACTATCTCATCCAGCTTGACAGGCGATATGGGAAATACCATGCTAGAAACCCTGACCGCCGATCAGGTTCAACTGATCACCAGCCTGGTAGACATCCAGCGGCCGTATTTGCTGGGAATCGTGGATGCGCGCGAGCAGGTCTCCAGCGAGTTACGTAAGTTCATGGGGGGTGAATCCGCCAACAGCACCGCAGTGATGAGCTTGATGGAAGAATACGGTGAATTGGACGGCGCAATTGTTTACAACTTCGCCGTAAACTTTGCCCGCGTAAACCAGACCTTGACCAGCGAGCAAAAGGCGCAGCTCATGGCTTTCCGCGAAGAAATGCTGGGAGAAATGCTGTATCCCTCCGGTGCATATCTTTACTCTCAGCCGATTCCGATGCCTGCAATACCGAATACGGATTTCCTGTTTAGGTAATATTAAGGTTGTCATAACAAGTGGCGAAGCAATCTCCCAAAGCTCAAAGTATTCCATTTACGGGAGATTGCTCACCTGCACTGCACCACACCTGCCCCGCTAAGCGGAGCGGTGCGGGGAATGCAGTGCAGGTACAAGTGTCGCCACAAAACGGCGGCTTGCAATGACGCCATGCTAGAATATACACATGCCTAGAACCGTTCTTGTCGCCGACGACAAAGCCAACGTTCGCAACCTCGTGCGTGAATACCTCGAATCAGAAGGGTTTCGGGTGCTGGTTGCCGCCAACGGACACGAAGCGCTTTACACCGCCCGCCAGGAAAAGCCGGACCTGATCCTGCTCGACATCATGATGCCCGAAATGAGCGGCTACGACTTTATCCGCGCCTACCGCAAGGAGCGCGAGACTCCCATCATTCTGCTGACCGCCAAACTCGACGAAACTGACAAGGTTCTGGGCCTCGAACTGGGCGCGGATGACTACGTCACCAAACCATTCGGGATGAAAGAACTGGTCGCGCGTATCAACGCCGTTTTGCGCCGTGCTGGAGGTCCCCCTCTCGAGTCTGAAATCCTGGTGAGCGGTGACCTGCGTCTCGACAAAGGTTCCCACACCGTAACTACGAGCGGACGCCCCCTCAGCCTGACCCCGTCCGAGTGTGATTTACTCGCTACCCTGATGTCTGTCCCCGGGAGGGTTTTCTCTCGCTCCGATTTGCTGCTCAAACTGCAAGGTACAACCTTTGAAGGCGTCGAGCGGACAATCGATGTTCACGTCCGCAATTTGAGAACGAAGATAGAACAAGACCCTTCGAAGCCCAGATACATCGAGACCGTGTTTGGGGTTGGCTATCGATTTAGTGCTGTATGAAACTCACCCATAAACTCACCCTCGCCTTCTTACTCGTCAGTCTAATCGCCATCGGGCTGGCAGCAGCATTTATATGGAGCCGGGTCTCAAGCGAGTTCAACCGCTACCTGGGAGACCAGCGTCAAAATGATTTTGTCGCCGCTGTCACAATCTATTATCAAGCCAACGGCACGTGGGAAGGAGTCGACGTTTATCTACGTTCACAAGCACTCCTGCCGCCCCTGGATGAACACAATCCGCCGCCGCAGCCATTCGTGCTTATAGACCAGAATCGAACAGTATTCGTGGCCAGCCCCCCCTACCCCTACATGGTGGGAGAACAAGTTAATAAGGGTGAAGACAAAGGCATCCCCATCGAAATCAACGGACAGATCGTTGGTACGGTGATTGTCACAGAGCAACCACAGATACGCCAGCCGATCGACCAGAAATATGTTGACCAGATCAATCAAGCCCTGTGGACCGCCGGGTTTGGTGGATTTGTGATTGCATTGATCCTGGGGTTGCTGCTGGCGCGTTCTCTTACCCGCCCCGTACGTGAAATAACGAATGCCACGCGCGCGCTGGCACGCGGTGAACTCAAGCAGCAGGTTCCCATCCGTTCAACGGATGAACTGGGCCAGCTGGCGGCCTCCTTCAACCAGATGAGCGCCGACCTGGCGCGCGCCAACCAGTCCCGCCGCCAGATGACGGCCGACATCGCCCATGACCTGCGTAATCCGTTGACAGTGATCGGCGGTTACCTTGAGTCTTTACGCGACGGGAAACTCAAGCCCACGCCAGAACGCTTCGAGACTATGCAAGCCGAAGTCCTGCATCTGCAACATCTCGTCGACGATCTGCGCACGCTCTCGCTGGCAGATGCAGGTGAACTGGTACTCTATAAACAGCCTGTATCGCCAAAAGAACTTTTGGAGAGAACGGCAACCGCTTACCAGCATCAGGCAGAAGGTCAAAATATCCATTTGCTGGTTGAAGTCAGAGCCGGTTTACCTGATATTCAGGTTGATCCGGAGCGTATGGAGCAGGTGCTGGGCAATCTGGTCAGTACCGATTACTTGCAGTGTCAAGGGTTGAAAGAAACAATCCCTTGAACAGAC
>CAZCPP010000250.1:0-6238 GCA_964500655.1 uncultured Anaerolineaceae bacterium
CACAGGTGGTTCATGCCATCCCATCAATCCCTAAAAAGGGCAAAGTCCAGATATTGAGATAAATCCCAATAAATTTGTAATAATCATTCAACAAGAACCTAACAACACCCCTTCCAAAATAATTGGAAGGGGTGTTGTTACCCATTAAATTAGAAATAAACCTCCAGTCGCGACGATGATAAATGCACCAAGGAAAGCCATAACGATCACAATAAAGACCCCAATGATCGCCATGCGGATTGTCATCTGGCGCTTTGATTCTATGTAAAGTTGTAAAGCTTGATCTTTCTCCAATGGAACCGGGATGTCGGTTGGAAGATCGATGGTAGTAGATTGTTCTGCCATTTTTGCTAACTCCTTATCGTTTTCGAGGTATTCTTTGACCAGCTCCCTTGTATCCTGGCTGACTTCACCTGCCAGGTACAGCGGAATCAGATCGATGATGATATTTCGGGTGATTTTTGTCATGAGTAGGCCTCCTCATTTGTGATCACACCGGCGAGTTTGAGACGCACACGGTGGACTTTGACTTTAACCGAAGAGAGTGACAACTGCAGCACGCGCGCAATCTCTGCGTAGGGCAATTCATGCTGCACACGCAGGATAAAAGCCGCTCGGTCCACTTCCTTGATCTGTTGAAGAGAATTCTGAATGCGAACCAGGTCATCACGGTCTTCAGTGCGTTTAACCAAGCTAGGGCTCGGATCAGGCATGGCATCGGTGAGTTCAGCATGGGTTTTATGCTTGCGCAAGCGTTCCAGGAACAGGTTGCGCGCAATCGAGAGCAGGTATGCTTTCATGGTTTCTGTGCGAATGTTTGCACGATACATCCAGGCGCGTAGGAACGTCTCGGAGGTGATGTCTTCTGCGTCAGCAGCGTCACCGCACAGCCAATAGGAAAAGCGGTAAACGTCGGGGACATAGGTTTTATATAAATTCTGAAAGTCAAACATACATGCGTCTCTACCATATACTATGCACGAAACGCGAAAAAGTTACCATGGTATTCAGAACATTGGAGCGAAAGTTGCAGCATCTCCCGCTCTTTTGGTAGAATAGAGCCTCTGCAAAAAACAAGCCTTCACTACATAGTCCGAAAGGACGGACAAAGGCGCACCTTTGCGTATTTTTGGTCTCTGTGGTGGATTTATCAATATGAAGGAGACTCAAGTGAAAGATTTTTTTAATACCCGTGATTCTCTAAAAACCAAACATGGGGCTTATACATATTTTCGCCTGGACGCGCTAGAGAAAGCGGGCCTGACGGACCTCAAGCGGTTTCCATTTTCAATCCGTATCGTGCTCGAGGCCGCGCTGCGTCAGTGCAATGAGATCGAAATTACTCAGCAGGATGTGAAGAACATCGCCGCATGGACACCGGAAGCTAATCGCCCTGGCATTCCCTTCTTACCCTCGCGTGTAGTTATGCAAGATTTTACCGGTGTACCAGCAGTCGTAGATCTGGCTGCCATGCGCGCAGCAATCGCACGTCTAGGTGGGAACCCCAAGAAAGTCAATCCGGTTGTACCAGTAGATTTGGTAATTGATCATTCAGTACAGGTTGATTTCTTTGCCACGCCCGAAGCCCTGCAGCGTAACGCCGAGATGGAATTCCAGAGAAATCGTGAACGCTATGAATTTCTCAAATGGGGACAGAAGGCTTTTTCTAATTTCCGCGTTGTGCCGCCCATGACCGGTATTGTGCACCAGGTCAATCTCGAATATCTAGCCAACGTAGTCACGGCAAAAAATGAAGACGGCGAAACCTATGCTTTCCCTGATACAGTGGTCGGCACTGATTCGCACACCACCATGATCAATGGTCTAGGTGTGCTTGGTTGGGGAGTGGGCGGCATCGAGGCCGAAGCCGTGATGCTCGGACAGCCGATGGATATGCTACTTCCGGATGTGATCGGTTTCAAATTGCATGGGAAATTATCTGAGGGTGTCACAGCTACTGACCTAGTTCTGACAGTCACGCAGATGTTGCGTGCAAAAGGGGTGATTGGTAAATTCGTCGAGTTCTTCGGCCCTGGCCTGGCTAACATGTCGCTGACCGACCGCGCTACAATCGCAAATATGGCTCCTGAATACGGCGCCACGATGGGCTTCTTCCCCGTTGATGAAGAGACTTTGCGCTATATGCGTCTGACTAGTCGGTCAGAAGAAGTCATCGAACGGACGGAAGCCTATCTGCAAGCTCAGGGTTTATTCCGCGATGAGAACACTCCCGACCCTGAATACACCGACACGCTCAAACTCGACCTGGGTTCTGTTGTACCATCATTGGCCGGGCCCAAGCGCCCTCAAGATCGCGTACCCCTGTCCGAGATGAAGGAAACTTTTCAGGCCGCGCTTAAAGCCCCGGTGGTGGAACGCGGCTTCGAGTTGAATCCCGAAGCGTTGACTCGTCATGCGGAAGTCGGCATCAATGGCGGTTCCTATCCAATCGGGCACGGCGCTGTGGTCATTGCCGCCATCACATCCTGTACCAATACCAGCAACCCGTCCGTGCTGATTGCAGCAGGATTGGTCGCCAAGAAAGCTATCGAAAAGGGATTGAGTGTTGCGCCGCAGGTCAAGACTTCGCTGGCCCCTGGCTCACGAGTGGTGACCGAATACCTGACGGAGGCCGGATTGATCGATCCACTCAGCAAGTTGGGATTCAACGTGATCGCTTACGGTTGCACAACATGTATCGGCAACTCCGGCCCCTTACCCAGCGAAATATCCAAAGCCGTCGCTAGTGAGGACCTGGTTGCCGCTGCCGTTATTTCAGGCAACCGAAACTTCGAAGGCCGTGTACACCCATTAGTCAAGGCCAATTATCTGGCCTCCCCACCGTTGGTAGTGGCATATGCCCTGGCAGGAACCGTAGCCATCGACTTGGTCAATGAGCCACTTGGTACCGGCGAAGATGGAAAGCCCGTGTATCTAAAAGACATCTGGCCAACAACACAGGAAATTCAGGATGCAATTACATCAAACGTTACATCTGAAATGTATCGCACCAAGTATGCGGACGTGTTTTCCGGCTCTGAGATGTGGAATGAGATCCAAGTTTCTGGTGGCGACCTGTACGAGTGGGACGAGGCTTCAACTTATATCCAACATCCACCCTTTTTCCAGGATTTGACGCAGGAGGTGCCCTCTGTAAGCGACATCAAGGGTGCGCGTGTATTGGGATTTTTCCTGGACTCGATCACAACCGATCATATCTCCCCGGCGGGTTCCATCGCCTTAGATAGCCCAGCAGGAGCATACCTGCAAGAAAACGGTGTGCAATTTAAAGATTTTAATTCGTACGGCTCACGTCGAGGTAATGACCTGGTGATGGCTCGTGGCACTTTTGCCAATATCCGCTTGAAGAACCAGCTCGTGGCTCCCAAGGAAGGCAACTGGACAAAGCACCTGCCATCCGGCGCAGTCATGCCAATCTTTGATGTTGCCAAAAAATATCAAAAGGAAGGCGTGCCTTGCATCGTCATTGCAGGCAAAGAATACGGCACCGGTTCAAGCCGAGATTGGGCGGCCAAAGGTCCCTTGCTGCAAGGTGTGCAGGCAGTAATTGCTGAATCATTCGAACGCATTCATCGATCTAACCTGGTTGGAATGGGCGTGCTGCCTTTGCAATTTGTGGACGGGCAAAATGCTGAATCGCTGGGTTTGAAAGGTGATGAAGTTTACAATATCGAATGCCTGCGTAATGATATGCCCCCGAGAGGACGTGTTAACGTGCGTGTGCACAGATCGGATGGTCGTGTGGATATGTTTGAAACCGAAGCTCTGCTCAACACCGAGGTTGAAGTCGAATACTACCGCAATGGTGGCATCCTACACACCGTATTGAGGAATTTGGTGAAGTAAGTAATCGAAACTATTGAGATGGAAGCAACAAGCGAGACTGGCAAATAGCTGGTCTCGTTTGTTATTTGTGACCATACCTCCTGTATAATTCTGTACAAGATTGTAATTGCTTGTGTGGAGGCATAATATGATTATTCGAGCTCGATTCATAATAAGCGTTCTAAGTTTAGTATTACTGTCATTGGCTTGCGGTCTACTATCTCCGTCCCCATCAACGACGCCAGATGTACAGCCATCAGCACCTGCAGATGTACCAGATGCACCGCTAGTCACTGAATTGCCACTTCTACCATCAGGGAAATCCAATCTGCCAGTTGGATTGGTCACTGCTACAGAAAACACTTTAATTCTCTATGATTCAGGTGGCACGGAGCTTTCTCGGATTGCGTTTCCTCAACTTTCATTTGGCGACCGCAGCCGCGTTCATATCGCTGGGCCCATGCCCCCCAAGGGGGGAGTTGTCCCATTGCTTTACTTTTCTTTCGGCGCCAACGAATCACTGCACTACCGAGATGGCGCTGGGCAGATTTTTACACTGCAAAACGGAACCAGCTATCTTGGCCTGACAGGTGTTCCTGGCCAGCCGATTGTGGCATTTACACAAGCCGATTATTTAGATACCCAATTACGCAGCAATATCTACGTTGGGTCCGTCCAAACTTTACCATCGGCAGCACCGGTCGGTGTAATCGATGATCCTGAATCCTGGTCCGTCAAACCAATTCTTGTACGAGCTGAAAATGATACACCCACACAAGTTTGGTACACGCGCATGGCTTATGGCATTGGCGGTGATATCGTTTTTGAACCACGAAAAGGTCTGTTTATGCTGGATATTGCCACAGGGCAGGCGAATACAATCCTGGACAACAATGTTGCTCCCTGGGATATCTCTACGGATAGAAACTGGGTGGCGTTCTCAAAAGCTGAAACACCGGCCAATTCAATGTGTGCAAAAAATCTACAGACCGGGTCGGATTTGTGCTTCTCATCACTGCCCGCCAGTAATCCGCGAGGTGCCGGGAATGGCTATTTTTCACCCGACACCCAGTACATTGCCTGGATGGAAGGTGACGGTTGGCAAATGGCAGAGGTTCCCAACTTTAAGGCCACCGTCCGTGTTGGGCAAAACAATGGCACAATCATTGCAGATCTACCTATGAATTCTTTTGAAAGCGTTGCAGGCATCCCTTTAATCAGCCACGCTGATCCAGTAGCCTGGTTGGATAATCAAACGGTCATCGTCCAGGTGCGCGGGCAAGATTGGGATGAATCGAGATTGATGCAATATGATGTTCTCAGCAGGGAAACTTCATATTTGGCACCAGGAGAGTTCGTCGGATTGTTGTATCCATAAGAATGGATGGGAGAGTACGTACTCAATATTTTCATTTTGTAGATAATATTGTATAGTAGTACTGTAAAAGGAGGTACCTATGACAGAATTAGAAGAAAAACCCAAAACCAGCAGAGAGGCAATAACTGCCATCATTGTGACAGGAATCGTTGTCATCGTTTGTATCCTGGCTTGCACCGGAGTGGCGCTTGCGTTTATCATGAACGCACCTTGGTAGGGTCAATATGAGAAAACATATGAGGAAATTTACTGCAATATTCCTCATCACCATCCTTCTTTTAGCTTGCCAACCAATTGACCCAGCTGTCATCGTTACACCCCCAACCGAAATGACGGTGAGGCAAACCCCGGATGTTAATAGTATCGCTAGTGATTATCCGCGTGTAGATGGTTCAACTTCGGCGCATCCATTACAAATGTACGTTGCCTGTGAAATTCTGGGCGCCAAGTGTGAATGGACGGAAGGTCCATTTTCTGCGCGGACTATTTACCCGGATGTTGGTGATGCGCCAGTAGAGTCTGTTGAGACTGTTGCCAACATCTGGCACAACGGTACACATTCCGCTTACGTGAATTTAGTCAACGAAGAGACCGACTTCATTATCGTAGCTCGTATGCCTTCCGATGATGAAATCCATCAAGCGGGAATTAAGGGCGTCAAACTGGATATTCGGCCAATCGCTCTGGATGCCTTTGTGTTTCTGGCGCATATTGATAACCCAGTCAACTCGCTGACCTTGGAGCAGATACGGAATATATACACAGGGGTGACCGTAGAATGGGATGAACTGGGTGGCACAGGGGTAATCAATGCTTATCAACGCAACCCAAATTCCGGCAGCCAGGAATTGATGGACGATCTCGTTATGGGGGGCACTCAAACAATTGAAGCACCAGATATGATCCTGGAAAGTATGATAGGCCCGATCAATGCGATCAGGAATGACCCGTTGGGAGTTGGTGCGGATTCCGGTGAAATCATCCACTGATTCCGGTTTATGTCGTCCACTTTAG
>CAZCPP010000251.1:0-6209 GCA_964500655.1 uncultured Anaerolineaceae bacterium
AAAGTCTATCATCGAATTCTCTGTCTCAGATTGCTCTCCGACAATCTGCTAGCAGCGCAAGGTTTACCGTCAAACTCGCTCCCCCTGAGATCAGCCTGGAGAAGACAGGTAGCCCGGCAACGTTCACGGTAGCTGGCCAGGTAATCAACTATTCCTACAAAGTAACCAACACCAGCCCGTACAATGCCAAAGGTCCTCTTGTGGTCACAGACGACCTGGTTCGGGATGTTTCTTGTCCATCTGGTGATTTAGGACCAGGTGAAAGCATGACCTGCACAGGAACATACACGACTACTCTTGGGGATGAGGCCGCGGGCTCAATTACAAATCACGCCAAAGCGAAGATAGACGACGCAGAGACGGAAGATCCCTTCACGGTTGAACTGGACGTCAATCCAGCATTAACATTAGTTAAGTCTGCAGATCCGGTTGTGTATTCACAGGTGGATGAGTTGATCAAATACACCTTTGTCGTCACCAACAGCGGTGACGTTGAACCTACTGTTGGGATTGTCATAAACGATTCGTTCGGCTTGACCGAGTTATCCTGCCCGCGTGTTGGACTAAAACCGGGCGATTCGATGACTTGCACCGGCTGGTATGTGGTTCAGCCTGGGGATGTAGGCCAGACCATCAAAAATTGCGCCACGGCCGAAAGCAATTTCTACCAACAGAAAATTGTTTCAAATGAGAGCTGTGTCGAGGTTTACTACCAAGCTCCCAAGGAATCAGGAAAAGAACCTAGTTGTGATGATGTTCCGCCCCCACCAGGTTGCTAACGTTAGATACTATTCAAAAGAAGTCGGGCATCTGCCCGACTTCTTTGTTATATGAATGATAGTTGAATCGGGGCCCGTTGCCCGTCCAGCAGCACATACGGCGCGGCCCGCTCTGCAACCACCCCCAGCTTTTTGAGTACGGAAATATCACGTAATTTATTCTTCCTTCGTGCTCGGATGATTGCGCTTGCTCCTCGGGGGCCGATACCTGGGACATGCATCAATTCATTTTTCTCAGCCTTGTTCACCTCAATTGGCTGCCCGGATAAATTATTTTGCGCCCAGGCTTGTTTGGGATCGGTGGGGAGCGGTAGGTTTCCGCCTTGAACAAAAGGCATTTCTTCTAATTCAAAGCCGTAATCTCGTAGCAGGTAAGAAGCCTGGTACAGGCGGTGCTCGCGCAATGGGTCGGTCGGAGTTTTGTTCTCCAGCGGCGTATCCGGAATTGGGGAAAATCTTGAGAAGTAGGCTCGTTTCAAGCGAACGTTATTGTGCAACCACTCGGTAGTTCTCAACAATTCCAGGTCAGATTCGTCGGAACCGCCGACCACGTATTGCGTGACCGTGGAGGGCCAACGCCCGTTCCAGCCTTTGTAGGCCGGCTGATCGCGGCGAATCTGGTCCACCCATTGCAATGGCTGCAGAAGTTCTTCCAGAAATGTCTTATGCGGGGCCAGGCGCGCTAAACGCTCGGTGTTAGGCGCTTCCAGGTTGACGGATAAGCGGTCAGCCAACTGCATCGCGCGCTCGATTTGCGCTTTCTCCACACCCGGCATGATCTTGAGGTGAATGTAACCTTTAAAGCCCAACTTGTGGCGTAAGATGTCGGCTGTATCCAGCAGACCGTCCTGGGTACGCACGCCGCCGCCAGCCACGCCCGAACTCAAGAAAATGCCCTCCACTACGCCAACGCGATGCAGGTTCATGAACAGGGAGGCGAACTCGTCTGGTTTAAAGGTAGCACGTCGAAAGTCCCGTCCGCTGCGAAAGGGGCAGTAGTAGCAGTCACGTTCACAAACGGAGGTTAATAGCGTCTTGAGCAGCTTAATGTTCTTTCCGTTTGGCAGTTTAGCGGGATGTACGTAGGTCTCCCGTTTTTGCTTCGTGGACAGGCAAAATGGCTGTTGGTCTTCCGCGGGTTCCAGGTGCATCTGGTCAGTTAGCAGCTTGAGACGTCCAATGGCATCCATGCCTTAATTATAGAACATTATTTCTGTTCGTCAAGTTTGACAAGCCCTAAATTCACAGTCATAATCCCACATTCCGCATTCTTTTTGTGGTAAAAAGTGGGATAATAGCGCCGGAGGAGAAAGCATGACATATACATTACTGCTCGCGCTGGCCGCACTGACCCTATTTCTCTTTGGTGGATTTGGGGTGGTTTCACTCAGGGAGGGGGAGCGACGCGCCGCGTTAATCTCGATTATCTTTGGGTTTCTTGGCGCTGGATTATTTTCTTTGGGAACAATATTTAGCGCCTCAGTTCAGACCATTTTCCTGCTGACCGTTTTAGGGGCCGTGATTCTGTCCCTGATCCTGTTCTTGTTGCCGATCGGACGGGTTGAACGCTTACGAGATCGACCTGACAAGCGCGTCGACGAGCGCGATATCATGTTCGCACGCACGCGACTGAAGCCTGGAAGTGAAAGATATAAGGCCTATTACGTCATGCGCCCCGAAAACGAATCTAAAGACGATCTGTTCCGGGCTCAGCCAGGCTTGCTCTCTCCGGATTCCAAACATGCAAACCCGATTATGTTTGCTATGCCTGTTGCCAGCTTCACGCTGACGGATGCGATGCAAGTTATGGTTGATGGACAACCAGCTGATCAGAAAGTTTCCCTGCCCGATAACCCCGCCCGCACAGATTTCGTCAAATCGCTGACGCGCTATTTCGGCGCCCTGGATGTAGGCATTACCGAACTCAAGCCCGAACACGTGTATTCCAACATCGGCCGCGGACCGGGCGAATGGGGTGGGCCACTGGAGGTGGAACACAAATACGCGATTGCTTTCACCGTTGAAATGGACTACGAGATCATGGGACTGGCGCCTGAAGCGCCAGTGTTGATGGAATCGGCCCGCCAATATGTGGAGGCCGGGCGTGTGGCAGTGCAATTGGCACAGATCATCCGGTCTTGGGGTTTCCCAGCGCGTGCACACATGGACGGCAACTATCGCGTCATCTGCCCGTTGGTGGCACGTGACGCCGGCCTGGGTGAGATCGGCCGTATGGGCCTGATGATGACGCCACGTTTGGGCCCACGCGTGCGTGTGGCTGTGGTTACCACTGATTTGGAAATAATTCCTGACAGGAACGAACCTGACGCCAGTATGATCGATTTTTGTGTGCTATGTGGTAAATGTGCCGAAAATTGCCCACCCAAGGCCATATCTTTTGACGACCGGGTCGAGGTCGAGGGCGCACTGCGCTGGCAGATCGACTCTGACCGCTGCTTTCGATACTGGACAGCCGTCGGCACAGATTGCGGCCGCTGTATGTCCGTCTGCCCGTATTCGCACCCGGATAACTTCTATCACAACCTGATTCGCTGGGGAAATACGCATTCAGGGGTATTTCGGCGTGTTGCGCTAGGGTTAGATGACCTTTTTTATGGAGTACAGCCCTCCCGGCGTGAGCCTCCTAAATGGATTAAGCTTAGAAAAAGTACATAAAGTGCATAAATAATACTAATTACCAAAAATCTTTATAGTATTAAGTGTAAAAACTTAGGAATATTCCATACATTTTGTACAATTATTGGGATTGATTGGGTAAAAAAGGGGGAGAAGAACATATCCTTTGCATTTCGGGTAGGTAGGGAAACTATGTTGTTAATTTAAAACAATATTTTTGAGGCGTTAATTATTCAATTTCAAGGAGGTTGTAATTCAGTATTCTAAGGGCGATAAATATTGATGCTTGATACCACAACCGGGATTTGCTTGTTGCATTCTTTAGCAAGCCGTACAACGTTGGGAAACCCTAATCCCTGGCTCTCTTGAGATTTGTAGAGTGGTGCGAGTACCAGTGAGGTAAACAGATTGTTAGTTCTGTGGATCGAGCGCGCACCTCAAGCCCAACTATCCCAATTGCAGAACCGTGTATGTCAGGTTTTGCAGACAATAAGTAATGCTTACCTATTCTATTGAATAGTGGAATCATTTTTCAGTGTCATGAAAACTTTATCAAAATGCAACCAATTATCCACAGGCAACCTCTTAATAGGTAACCGTTATATATAGAAGTTTTCCACAGCTATCGTCAGTTATCCACAATTAAAGATGAAGGTAACTGATTGGAAAATATCCACGAATAGTGGCTGATTTGTTCGTCTCTTTGTACATAGCTATTGAAAGATAAAATGAAAATTGGAAATTATATATTACCTATGTAATTGGAAACTAATTTAGCTGTCATCTTTGATTTTCCCCTTGCGTAGCTAAATTAATGATCGTTTTCGAAGGTTTTCAGATCAAAGATCAATTCCATTCTGAAAGAAATTCTTGTTGAAATAGAGTTTGTCGGGATTATTCAGTTATATGAAACAACCCCAAGCATCAATCCTACCAATTGACTAATTTGGTTCAAACGATATGCGTTTAGAGAGAATCTCACTATGTTCCATGTATGAAGAAAAAACGTCCATAATCATGCAAAATCATGCAAAATAAGTAATAAATCTGTATATATATATAGTATTAAGTGCAAAAATACCCCTAAATACACATAATATCGGGGTATTCAGGAGAGCTGGGAAAATAAAAGTTCGCTAGGGCAGGGGGCACTTACAGAACAATTGTTCATATAAGAAATATTAGTATTGGCCGTAGAGGGATTATTGATAGTATTTAGCCCTGGCTCAAGCGACTTGCATAATAAATTGAGGGGACACACCTTCGATGGGGCAGGGGTGCTGGATTCTGTCTCAATGGAAAATCGTATCTTCAAAGAAAGCAACAAGTATGGATTACGTCCATAAACGATTTGTTTATCAATTGTTTTCCATATCAGCAGGGGGGAATTTCAACGGGGGGTCTTGACATTTGTTAAGGTATCTTGTATACTGCTTATGTTTACGATAATTATCATTATCCGAAACAATTGAATGGGAGCAGATATGAGCGATCTTACCATCTCACAGGCCATTTCAGCCTACCTGGACAGCGTCCAGTTGGCTCGCAGCCAGAATACGGCCCGCACCTACAAGAATGCTTTAACAATATTCCAGCGCGTGCTAAAAGAATTCTGGCTCGACCCTGAAACGTCCCCTGCGACGAAATTAACCGAAGACGCTATAACCTGGTTAGCTACTTACCTTAAAAACTTCTCTGCGCCCACTGAGCGCCTGTATCTGACGGCTGTGGCGGGTTTCTATGAATACGTCGCTGCTGAGCGCCTGGCGGACGTTAATCTGCCCCGCATGCGCCTGCTCATCCGTCAGCGTGCACGCCGGCCAGGCATACGTTTACCCCAATTCCCTTCAGAAGATATTGAGCGAGTACTGGCATATGCGGCTAAATTAACTGAACAAGTGTTCGAAGATGAGAGTGTTAAGTTACGCGCATTAAGAGATCGCGCCTTCCTGATCACGCTAGCCGATACTGGCTTACGCGTGCACGAAGCTTGCAGCTTAAGACGGGGTGACGTCGACTGGAACGAGGGTCGCGCATTGATCACCGGCAAAGGCGATAAGCAAGCTGTCGTCCGTTTTTCCAGCCGCTCTATGCGAGTGCTGAAAGATTACTTAGCCGCCCGCTCACACCTGGACGGCGCCTCCAACATCCAATTGACCGCCCTACCCCTCTTTGCGCGCCACGATAGGGGCGCGGGCAAAAAAATAAAACCTATTTCTACCGCCACCGGGCGCAATATTGTCAAAGAACGCGTCAGGCAGGCTTTGGGCGCTGAGGCGGTCGGCACGATCACGCCCCATTCCTTTCGGCATTATTTCGTCACCACGGTGTTGCTTGCCTCTGGCAATCTCAAGCTAGCGCAGGAATTGGCGCGCCATAGCAACATTCAGGTCACGCAGCGTTATGCCCATCTCTCCGATGATGAATTAGACAAAGGCTACTTTGAGATATTTGAATCGGGAAATGTAGAATAGACCTCTTGCATAGGTGCTCTCGTTGCCGTACCCTCATACCCTCCACGCTTCAGCTTGATCTTGCATACGGCTTTCCTTGACCCGGAACTGATTGATGAGGAAACCATATTGCAGGTTGAAGAGTTAAAAAAATGGTTTCCCGTATACGGTGGTATTTTTGGCAAAGTAATCGGCCATGTCAAAGCCGTTGACGGAATTACGTTTAACATCGCCCAAAGAGAAACCTTTGGTTTGGTCGGCGAATCGGGTTGCGGCAAGACGACTACCGGAAGGTTGATTTTACGACTCTTAGATCCCACCCAAGGCAGCATTGTTTTTG
>CAZCPP010000252.1:0-6195 GCA_964500655.1 uncultured Anaerolineaceae bacterium
TTCCAATCTTTGATTTCTTCGTATCTCATCTGCCTATTATGGCACACTTATGCAAAAGATCTAATAAAGAATTCTTGATAAACGTTGGAAGTTTATTTGGCTAAACAACGGATCCGCAACAAATATAGCAGAAAGAAAATAATATTGTTCACTTTGTTCCTAAACTACTACCTCCGCCTTCCCATTCTACGGCGACCCTTGTGCTTTGATTTAGCAGATTTCTTTCGAATTTGTTTGGCATCTATAGTTGGCTTCTCAACAATGGGATGTAGCATCTTCTGGTAGTAATCATCCAACAGCATGGTAAAGATAGGCAATTCGTCTTCCTGCTCTGCCAGTTCACGTGCCAGGGAGGTAAAGCGTTGACTGCGCTCGGTTTGCAGTTTATCACGCGTGCGCAGGCGTGCTTCGAGCAAAGCCGTTAGGCGTTCTGCGACAACTCCCGCAACATCTTCGCGAGAGGGTATGATGCGTTCTTCCAGTTCGATCTCATAATGACGGGCAATACGGTCCAGGGCTTTCTTCTCCATTGGGTTAATGAGTGATATGGCAACACCGGTTGCACCTGCGCGTCCCGTGCGCCCGGCGCGGTGGATGTAATTCTCGACCTCGTCAGGTGGCTCATACTGGATGATATGCGAGAGTTCGGGAATGTCCAATCCGCGGGCAGCCACATCGGTCGCGACCAGGAAGCGCAAAGTCCCTTTGCGAACTCTTGCCAGTACACGTTCCCGCTGGCTTTGGGAGAGCGCTGAGCTGATCTCATCCGCGTCATAACCAAAACGTTGTAATACGACCGTAACATAATGCACACGGTCCTTCGTATTGCAAAATATTATCGCATTTTCAGGATTCTCTACCTCGATCAAACGGATCAGACTGCGGTCTTTGTCCATGCCCGCCACTTTGTAGAAAACGTGCTCCACTTCCGTCACGTGAACATGGTCACTACTCAGGGTGATGAATTCCGGTTCTTTGATAAATTCGCGCGCCGTGCGCATGACCGAATATGGGAAAGTTGCCGAGAACATACAGGTGTTGACGGGGCGCTTTGGCAGATAATGCTGCATCTCGCGCATATCGGGGTAAAAGCCCATCGAGAGCATGCGGTCGGCTTCGTCGAAAATCAGCATTTTCAGCTTTTCGAGTGAAAAAGTACGTTTGAGTAAATGATCAAGCACTCGTCCCGGCGTGCCGACCACGATGTGCGCGCCTTTCTTGAGTGCACCAATCTGTGGGCCGTAACCTACTCCGCCATAGACGGCTACATTTCGCAAGCCTGCATCCCTACAAAGCGTCGTGGCTTCTTGAGCTACCTGTCGTGCCAGTTCACGAGTTGGCACAAGGATGAGCGCCTGGCATTCGTTGCGTTTCGGATCGAGGCGTTTCAACATGGGCAGCAAGAAAGCGCCCGTCTTGCCGCTGCCGGTTCGGGCCTGGATCATCATATCTCGTTGAGCGAGCAAATACGGGATAGCCCGCGCCTGAACAGGCAAGAGCTTAGTCCAGTTTGCGCGTTTAGCGGCATTTCTTAATGGTTCGGATAATTGTTCGAAGGTTAGGTCCGGTAAAGGATTCTTCAATTCATTTGGCATATTCAAACTGTTCTCATTTTATGTGGTAATTATTTAATCATGTGCATTGTACCCCGTAATAACAAAAAGCCGCCCTTCAGGGAGCGGCTCAATATGACCAGGTTATTGCTGCTCTACAGGGCCAAGAAATTGGAAATATCCAAACCCTAGTGCCAGCAAAAGGTACAGGGACACGACCACCCAACCCAGGGAGTTCATCGCACCGGAAAGCGTTCCACCCAGAGACACGATGAATCCAAGCACACAAGCCACCAGATTAGAAAGGGTAATCGACTGTCTCATTTTAAAGTCGCTGGTATCTTTGCCAAAGAATGTAATCAAGCCACCTAACAGCAACTCGACACCGATCAGCTGCCCCAATAGCTTAGTACCAGCATTGTTCGGAAGCCCAAACAAATCCAGCAAAACGGCAGGCATTAGTAACAAGCCCAGAGCAAACAGCAATGAAACAACAGTATTGAGTAAGAATACGTTTCGTAATTTCATCATGGGGTACCTCCTCAGGTAGTCTCATTTCTTTTTAACACACCTGTGAAAGCTCCGTTACACCATCGGCTAGTAATTAGGTACTAGAACCGGACAAAGGGGGCATTTCATATACAAATATCAACATCTCTCGATCAACTTCCTTCGGTTGCCAATTGGGGAACTCTGCTGCGATGCTGACAACACGTGTACCCGATCGCAACTCCTGCACCAATTTTTCCTGAAGACGTAAGGTTTGTGATGACGTCAGATACACAAAGACTACATCCGCATCGGCCATCTTCGTGTGATAAAAATTCCCGCATCGGATCCGGGCCTTCTCCCTGCTTCCACTTATCCAGAGTCTCAGCCAACCGAAAAGGCACTGTGCTGGACCTATCTCAATACCCACTACCTGCGCACCAAAATCTTTTACTGCCATAATCAAAACTCGACCATCGCCAGCGCCTAAATCGTACAGGGTTTCGTTCGGCTGCAACTTTACCAACTCCAATGCCCTGCGGATGCGCTTTTCGCGCGTTGGAACCCAGGGCACGCCATAAAGTGCCGGGACGATCAGCCACAACCCGCTGATTAACAGAACAACAAATCCCAATCCGATCAACCAGTACGTGATCATTGAATGCCACCCTCTTTTTGTAATCTGCGTAAAGCCAGCAAACCAAAGACATTGAACACAATTGAAAGTAGTGCCACGAACTCAAAACCAAATTGCCTATAGATAAAAGGAGCCAGGAAGGCTCCAATTGCACGGCCTAACGAATGCCCGGTCAGGTTGAAAGCCATGACTGTCGCCCGCGCACCGGGGAGCAGCTCCGTCATCATTGGAACATGACTGACAATCACATACTCGAATGTGATATAGAACAAAAACAGGCCAATGAGTGCGCCAATTTCTGTTCTTCCAATGAATGGTAATAGGATGGCTGTCACCGCATTAGCCAACAGCCCAAAAGTCAATGCTCGTGTTTTACCGATGCGATCAGTAAATATTGCAACTAGCCCTTCACCACCAAGTTCAGCAAACCCGATCACGGCCGATGCGCCTGCCAATGCAGCGATCTGTAATCCGAAAGAATCTTCCAGCCAAACGCCAAATATGAGATTGACTAATTCATTGCCTGCGCTGGCCCACAGTGGAATGGATATGCCTGCCATTACAGGCACATTGTTGAGAACCACCCCAAAGTTTGCCCAAGGATTGTGTGCCGGAACGTGATTTGTATCTTTAGGAGGAATCGTCCACCAAATGATGGCAAACATGCCTAACCCTAAGACCGTCAACAATGGGAATGGTGCAGCCCAGCCAAAGCGAGCGATTAAAAAGCCCATCGCTGGTATGCCAAGGATGAATGATAGCGACCAGGCTAATTCTGTAATAGCTAAGACTCTTCCCCGCTTTTGGTAAGGAATGCGATCACCAAAGTACGCCTGCATGGCCGGGTCAAACATGTACTTCCCCAACAAAGCCAAAATGAGTGCAGCCGTCAATGTCCACAAGGAAGGCCATATTGCCACCAGAGCAACACCGAGGGTAAATAGTACAATCCCCGTCAACATCCCAAAGCGACGTCCGCGCTGATCTGACACCGAAGCGATGAATGGTACAAAAGCTCCTGCAAGAGATCTCCCCGTCAGTGCGAAGGATAATGCGGTTATGTCTACACCTAGTCCGCGGGCGAAAGTCCCAAAAAAAGGATACACCATGCGATGCATGGTGTTGAAAATGGTGCGTAGCGCCATAATGATAAGTAGTTGGAAGCGAAGACGCAAATTAGTAACCTGTAGCGGATATTAGTTTGTAGTTTTCAAAGAAATGAACCAGCGAGCTAAAAAATATGCCGCTAGCCACGAAAAAATATTTAGGAATATGAAAAATATTATGACATTCCATAATCCAGAGCTAAAAATGGGGGATGGCGGGGGGTGCATGATATTTGATGCAGTCGAAAACACTACGCGTAACGTCATAAAAAAGGCTAGGTTCGCCAATGAAGTAATCCAATTCATGTTCACAAGCCACAGACCTACCTGCATGAGCACACCCACTATGGCGAAGGTCAGTGCTAACCTAAAGCGTGGTTCCGCCAGGAAAAATCCGTTCCAATTGGCATTCATTGCCCACAATGAAAGCGGTAGATATGTGGTCCAGAAAACGACCCCGGTGCGACCAAGCGCGGCAGACCATTGATGAAGTTGTTCACGACGCATCATTAGTGCGATTAGACCAACTAACGCTGCAGCCGTAAAAGCCACTTCCGCAGCTAGCACCCAGGCTCCGTGTAAATACACGATCCTAACATTTGAGCCAAGTGATTGTTCTTCTGGCCCAAACAATGTCAGTATAGCTATTAATAACAACGTGACAAAAAATAAGGATAAAGGAGAGTGTTGTTTAAACATGGTGCAAATTGTACACCACTAGAACCGCTATAATCTACAAATATCAAGGAGAAAACACCATGCGTTTTGAGAATAAAGTTGTTTTGATTACCGGTGGAACACGTGGCATCGGGCATGCAACTGCCCGTTTGTTTGCAGAGCAGGGCGCCCGTGTGGTAATCATCGGAAGGGATCAGGAAAAGACAACGGAAGCAGCTCGTGATGTCCCTGCACGAGGCGAGGCTGGGGATGTATCCAATGCTGAGGATTGTGAACGTATTATCTCTAGGACCTTGAGCCTGCACGCCCGTCTCGACGTTTTGGTCAATTGTGCAGGCATCATCTACCGCAACCGCACCATCGAGAGCATATCCGAAGAAGAATGGGACATAACCTTCGACGTGAACGTAAAGGGCACGTTCCTGATGAGCAAGTATGCACTCCCCGCGTTGCGCAAAACCAAGGGTAACGTAGTCAATGTATCATCGTATGTGGGAATGGTGGGGTTTGCCGGTGCGTCAGCATATGCAGCTTCGAAGGCAGCTATATTAAACCTGACGCGCTCGGTGGCGCTCGACCATGCCAAAGAAGGGATACGAGTGAACGCGGTTTGCCCCGGCAGCGTTGATACAGACATGATTCGTTCTGCCTGGCAACAGTTTGGAGATGTGGAAAAAGCGCAGAAGTTATGGGCTGAAAAACATCCGCTAGGGCGCATTGCCACAGCGGATGAAGTAGGGCGGGTAATTTTGTTTTTAGCCAGCGAGGACGCCAGTTTTATTACCGGCACAGCCTTGCCCGTGGACGGAGGTATTACAGCTGGGTGATCAGGTAATGGTCTTTGGAAACCTCCGCATTACGGTGCCTGTATATTGAATACTTTCTCAGCTGTGGCTTCATTCGGGCTGGTTACGAGCAGTTCGACGGTGTAAACTCCACAATCAGCTGAAAAAAAATCATTCGTCAACTTTTGTTTACCAGATTCGGAAAGTTGAATAGTCTCGTCCGGTGTTGTACCCTGCGCAGCGCCACTCACTTCCCAGTGGTATGTGACTGCTATTGGCCCATTAACCATGACTGACCCGTTAAACGTGACTTGATTGGAACTGCCGCAAGATGTAAACGCAACTAAAGCATCAGCTGTAACAGCAGTGACCAATGCCGTAGGCGGTTCGACGATTGGAATAATGTTCATATTCCCGGCGGTGTCCACCACATCGAAAGAAACCCAACAAAAGCGGTCTAGATTGAGTGGGTCGCTAACATACCACCAAGATGTGTCAATTGTGCGACCTCCAATCTCGGTTATCGTCTCGGCTGGCAGAGAACTGACCGCTTCCCATTCCTCACCTGGTCCATAGCGACAGTTTACTCCAAGATCTTTTGGCCAGGCAATCGGTGCATCCGGTGTGGACGTAAGTGTAGGTAATGGTGTCTCTGTGGGAGCAGGAGTTAATGTTGATATTGCGAACGTCGGAAGTGGTGAAGGTTCAATCACAGGCGCAGCTGGGGGGGCAATATCCGACCAGTTACAAGCCAGCACTGCAAGGATGATAACCAATATGGGGAAATAGCGTTTTGGCATTCTTCCTCCAAAAACTAATACTAGGATTCGGTGGTTTTCCAAATTTTCATACCCAAGATGTTTTGTTATTCCAAATCTTCCATAGCAAATGTTAATGAACTCATTGAAACTTATGAGTGAAGGATGTGTCGCAAGTTGATCATAGCA
>CAZCPP010000253.1:0-6187 GCA_964500655.1 uncultured Anaerolineaceae bacterium
AATTTCATTCGACATACAAAGCTATCGACTTCCAGTCGATAGTAGTTTACTTTTTCCTGTAACGCGCATATCACCTGGTTTTGATGATTAGCGCGCGCGAAGATGCTGATGTTGCGGGTGCGGGCTAATGTGAGGGCTTGCTCGCCATTTAAATGTTGTTCGCCTGGCGGGAATACCAGTCGGGCACTGCGGTCTTTGGATGTACGCCCATCGACACCATCTGGAAGCATGATGTCGAGCCCGCCCAGCGCATCTACCACCTCCACAAAAATGTTCATGCTCACAGCAACGTAATTGTCTGCTTGCAAACCAAAGTTAAGGTCGAGAGTCTGTGCCAGCAACCCTGGTCCCTGACTGGGATGATCCCAAAAGTGCAACCCGGGATTTCCATATGTATAAGCGGTGTTGAGTTTCTGGCGGCTCGTCCCAATGTCATCCAAGATTTCAGGGATCTTCACCCATAGGTCGCGTGGAAAAGCCAGCACCGTCACACGTTGCGCCCTGAAATCTACGCGCAGGGCACGGATTACATCGGCGCGCCCATAACGGTAATCGTCGGAACGTGTATCGTTTCCGATTGTGAGGATGATCATCGAAGGCAAATTGGTGCAGGGCAAGAAGGGAGAGGCCGGGGTTACGGTATAAAAGTTTAGCATGGGAGCAAGTGTAGTTGTGGGACGAGGCGTGCTGGGTAGCACTGTCCAGGTGGCAGGCAGCTCCCAGGGTTTCGAATAATCCAGTGCTGGTCCTAATGGCTGTTGCATCCAGGTTTGATACGCCTGTGCCCCCGTGTAGAGGACTACAAAAGATAATATGCAGGCGATGATCGCTAAAATGGCCAGAGTGGTTTTTTGTGATTTTGGCATGCCACGCTTATTATACTGCCCTCAGGTTTTGCCAAAAATCCTTTATAATCCCGCCAACATGGATATTCTTGGGCGCATATTGGTCTTCGTTATTGGCATAGCGGTGGTCGTTAGTACACTCTTCTCTGCGATGTCCACCTTTGTGTTACCACGTAGTGCGCGTAGCCGATTGAATCGCACTTTGTTTGGTGTACTGCGACGCATCTTTGAGAAATTGATGCACTTCGCAAAAACCTTTAAGAAAAAGGATGCCATCTTTGCCTACTATGCACCCGTCGGTTTGATGTTTTTAGTGCCGACCTGGTATGTGTTGATGATTGTTGGCTATGCGGCCATGTACTGGTCGTTGGGAGTGGGTGATGTTTATACCAGCATTCGGTTAAGCGGCTCATCCCTATTGACGCTTGGTTTTGCAACTTCAGATAATTTCTTAATCAACCTAATGATTTTCTCCGAAGCAACACTGGGCCTTATCCTGGTTGCGCTCCTGATCGCTTACTTGCCGACCATGTATTCCGCTTTTTCCCGCCGGGAGGAATATGTCAACTTACTGGAAGTGCGTGCGGGCAGCCCGCCTTCTTCGGTGGAGATGCTGTTGCGCTTTAATCGCATCCAAGGTTTGGAAAGATTATCTGCCTACTGGAATTCCTGGGAAGTGTGGTTTGCAGACCTGGAGGAGAGCCATACCACTTTACCTGCCCTGGTATTCTTCCGCTCACCGCGCCCAGAGCATTCCTGGATCACAGCAGCTGGAACCGTGTTAGATGCGGCAGCCCTGACCTTATCATCATTGGATGCACCATTCGAAGCTTCTGCTGCTCTTTGCATACGGGCGGGGTTTTTATCTTTACGAAAGATCGCGGACTACTTTGATATTCCCTATCCACCTGACCCGCATTTTCCTGAAACACCTATCAGTATTAGTAGAGGGGAGTTTGAATCCGTACTTGACCGGTTAGAAGAGGCAGGCCTGTCCATAAAATCAGATCGCGAAGGTGCCTGGCAAGATTTTGCTGGCTGGCGGGTTAACTATGATCATACCTTGTTGGCCTTGAACAGCTTGATCATGGCTCCACCGGCATTTTGGTCCAGTGACCGCGCACCGGAACAGAAACTGCCGCCGCTGTTTCTGGCAAAGAAAAAGTGAATGTAAGATAAGGAGCTGGTAATGACCGTTTTATCTATCACCACAGATTTTGGAATCACAAATGGTTTTGTTGGTGTCATGAAAGGAGTGATTTATGATATTGCACCAAAGGTAAAAATTGTAGATATCAGTCACCTGATTTCAGCCCAGAACGTGCTCGAAGGCGCTTATGCCATGTGGCGGGCAGTGCCCTTTTTCCCGGCGGGATCTGTGCATGTGGGCGTTGTAGATCCGGGTGTGGGGACGGACCGCCGCCCAATCGGTGCTCGCCTTGGGGATCAATACTTCATCGCACCAGATAACGGCTTGCTCACCCCTTTGATTTTGGATGCCGAGCAAAAAGGTGACCCGATCGAGTTTGTCCATTTGGATAATCCAAAATATTGGCTGCCAAAGGTCAGCAATACTTTCCATGGACGTGACATCTTTGCCCCCACCGGAGCACATTTAGCAGAAGGAGTAAAGTTGAGTGAATTAGGAAAGACTATCACTGATCCAATTAAATTAGACTTGCCCCGCCCAAAGAAAACTAAGGATGGCTGGCAGGCACACGTCACGATTATAGATATCTTTGGAAACCTGACCACCGATTTACCTGCTGCGGCGCTCAAAGGACGCCATGATGTACTGATCCGTATCTGGGAGCGCGAGATCGACGGCATCATCGAATCATATGGACATCGGGAAACCGGCGATCTGGTAGCAGTTGTAGATAGCGAATATTACATTGAAGTGGCGGTCGTGAATGGTAGTGCCGCTAAAACGTTGGGTGCACAGTTCGGCGATCTGGTTGAAGTAATTTATCGAGATTAAGCTATAATAGTCCCATGTTCCTTCCAAAAGCTCAGGCCCTGGAAGTCGAGACAAAAGCCGCTAACCGGCTGAAAATAACATATTTTGAGACCCCAACAGATTCCATTGTTCTTGGGGTCTTAAATTATCCGGTGGTGCAATGACAGAAGCTCCTTTAGTTGTAGATAACCTTTCCTTTCAATACCGCACACGTCCTGAACTGGCGATTGAGAACATTACCTTTGAGCTTAAACCGGGAGAAATGCTGCTGATCGCTGGTTCCAGCGGATGTGGCAAGACCACGCTGGCGCGTTGTATCAACGGCCTTATTCCGCGCAGCTATGGCGGCAAACGAGAAGGGGAAGTGCGCTTGCACGGTAAAGATGTAGCCGGGATCCCCTTGGCAGAAATCTCACAGATCGTCGGTACGCTACTGCAAGACCCTGAACGCCAGATCGTTGCCAGTAACGTTTATAACGAAATCGCCTTTGGCCCTGAGAATTTAGGCCTACCACGAGAAGAGATTGTGGAGCGAATTGAAATGGCCATACAGCGCCTGGGGTTGGAAGACCTGCGCGCGCGCGAGACTTTCAGTCTCTCTGGCGGCGAGAAGCAAAAGTTGGCACTAGCCGGGGTGGTAGCAATGAACCCATCAATTTTGTTGTTGGACGAACCGCTTTCCTCTCTCGATCCCGCTTCGGCCTACGAAGCCCTGGAAATCTTCCGCAGTCTGGCGGATGAGGGCAAAACTGTGGTGTTAATCGAACATCGCGTGGAAGACGCCATCGCCGCCCGGCCTGACCGTTTGATGTACATGGAAAACGGACAGGTTAAATATTTGGGTCCGATCAAGAGCCTGCCTAAAGAGATCGATCATAAACAAGTTAAACTACCTGCGCAGTGGGTGGTGGACCGAGTCAATGAGCAGAAAGAGACAACCGAAATGGTCAGCAAGCCGGAGGCCCCAGAACGAGGCGAGGCGATGGTTTCCTTCGAAAATGTCGCGTTTCGTTACAGCGACGATACCCCCTTGGTTCTTCAAAATGTAAATCTGAAAATCTACAGTGGTGACCTGATCGCTGTGCTAGGGCGTAATGGTGCTGGCAAGTCCACCTTAATCAAACATGCCATCGGCCTGCTAAAGCCAACCGAGGGTACTGTCCTGGTGGAAGGACAGGATACTCGCAAGATGAGCGTGGCGCAGATCGCACGTGTGCTCGGGTTTGTGTTCCAGAGCCCAACCCACATGCTGTACGCGCCAACGGTGCGCGAAGAGTTGGAATTTGGTCCCAATAATCTGGATTTCGCTCAGGAAGATGTTAATAAGGCAGTGCAGGAAAGTATTGACACTGTCAACCTGAATGGGCTGGAAGAATATCCACCATTAGGACTTTCGTTCGGGCAGCAGAAACGCACTACCATTGCGGCCGTGCTGGCCATGCGCTCGAAAATTATGGTTATGGATGAACCGACTGCCGGTCAGGATTATGCCAACTACACTCATTTTATGGATGCTATGTGCCGGCCCGCTGATGGGGCGCAATCGATCCTTTCGGCCAACTTCGCAGCCACACTCTTTATTACTCACGATCTTGATCTGGCCGTAACCTATGCCAATCGCGTGCTGTTGGTTGGGGATGGGACGGTCGTAGCAGACGGGGCACCTGAAGAAGTGCTCAAAGACTTTGATTTACTGGAGCGTTGCCGCGTACGATCAACTTCGCTTCTGGATCTGAACCTGAACCTGCTCC
The DNA here is from genome assembly GCA_964500655.1 of uncultured Anaerolineaceae bacterium. GTDB lineage: Bacteria > Chloroflexota > Anaerolineae > Anaerolineales > Villigracilaceae > JAABUE01. The sequence continues at coordinate 4,557 of CAZCPP010000253.1, forward strand.
CAAAAACCGGAGGCTTTTTACCGGCTGAATCATTAGCTGCTTATGCATAAGAATGATTAACCCTGTAACGGATGCTTCCGTACAGGGTTATCAGAGATAGGGTCAGCATCGTTTTCAAACCTAATTTCTAAAGGAGAGAAGTCATGGAAAAGAAAGATACATGGGGATTCGGTACTCGTGCAGTAGTATACGGTGCCATCGGCGCTGCGCTGTATGGTGTGTTCTCCTGGGCCACCAATATTTTCCCGTTGCCGGCCGCAGGAAATATCACGTTCCGTCCGGCTATCGCGGTGCTGATTTTCTTCGGCGTTGCTTATGGTCCTTGGGCTGGTTTACTGGCTGGTTTCATCGGCAACACGTTGGGTGATGCCCTGTCTGGTTGGGGCTTCTACTGGAACTGGAGTCTGGGCAACGGTTTGATTGGCTTGGTTGCGGGTCTGGCAATGCCGATGATCAATGATTTCAAGGCTCGCGCAGATATTGTCAAAGGTGTCGGTTGGGGCATACTAGGCATAGCTGTTGGCATGTTATTTGCCTCACTAACTGAAATGTTTGTCGGCGGTATTGACTTCAGCACTGCATTAGTTGGCTACTTTACTCCGGCCTTTATCGGCAACACCATCGTGACGATCGTTTTGTTACCCATCTTAATGGTTGCATTTGCAGCTGTTGCTGCACGCAGGGGTCGGTAAGTAATCTGTGCTGGCGACCTGGAGATATCGCCCACGCGATACCTTTATACAGAGACTTGATCCACGAACCAGACTACTTTTTCTGTTCAGTGTGATCTTTGGCTTGACCATCCCCGAAATCTGGGATTATCGCATCATCATTCCCCTATTCGTGCTCTCGCTGACCCTGTATTTTATTGCGCGCATTGAATGGAAGGATGTAAGGCGAGCCTGGATATTCATCATTGTATTGGTCGTGTTCATCGTTGGCCTGAACGGTTTACTCTCCGGGCGTGGTGGACCCTCCTCTGTCGTCCAGGTCGAATCACCGACCCTGTTCGAAGTTCCGTTTTATATTCCCGGCACGCAATGGGGGTTCAGCGTGCCGGTAACAATTAACAAGCTCTGGTTTGCCATCGTGCAGATGAGTCGTATGTTGACGATGGCTATCTTAGCCATCCCGATCCCATACAGCATGGACCCCAATATTTATGGAGTAGCCTTTCGGCGTATGGGCGCCTCAGACAAATTCTCATTTGCGATGGACCTGGCCTTCCGCTTCCTGCCGACATTTGCGCGCGATTTTACCACGACTGTGGACGCACAGCGTGCTCGTGGGTACGAAATGGAAGCGCTAAAAGGCGGCATTGTTGCCAAATTACGGCGTCTTGCGCCGTTGATCATCCCGGTCACTATGCAGGCGACGGTCACGGGCGAAGATGTGATCGATGCGATGGATTTACGCGCCTTCGATACAAATAAACGCACCTGGATTAAAGAGCTACATTACGCTCCGCGTGATTACTTCATGTTGACTCTGGGCGCAGCTATCTTCGTCTCCTGTTGTTTGCTGAAATGGGTCTTTGGCATCGGAGAATTTTTTGTACCAGACTTTTTCTTTGCATTCCTAGTAGCTTAGCAAACATCAATTGTTGGATAGAGGCTATGCAATTTAATGCG
>CAZCPP010000254.1:0-6166 GCA_964500655.1 uncultured Anaerolineaceae bacterium
AACCAAATTTACTCAGTCACGCCACTTTTGTCTAGCCTTTCATGCACCAATGCCCAACGAAATCGTTAGTTATTCACAATTTGTGAAGAACTTTTACCGCGGAGAGCGCATAGATCGCGGAGTAAATTCTCTATAATTGATATGTTAATCTCGGGCCAGCACTAAGGCTATAATCACACGATGCTGACTTTTCTTTTGCAGGGCCTGACGCTCGGTTTGGCTGCCGATGCGCAGCCAGGTCCATTCCAGGCTTACCTGATCAGTCAAACGCTCAGCCAGGGTTGGCGTCGCGCCTGGATCGCCGCACTTGCGCCACTGGTCAGTGATGGGCCGATCGTGACGCTAGTTCTGCTGGCACTTAGCCAGGTCCCGAACTGGTTCCAGCGTGTGCTGCAAATTGTTGGTGGAGCCTTCGTATTGTATTTGGCCTGGGGTGCCTTCAAGGCCTGGAAATCTTTCACACCAGTTTCAGAAAGCGCGCCTCAAACCGGATCTCGCAGCTTGCTACGTGCCGCGATGATGAATGCCCTCAGCCCCGGTCCCTATCTCTTTTGGAGCCTGGTGATCGAACCGGTGATCGTCACTACCTGGCGGGAAAATGAGTTCAATGCCATAATAATTGTTGCTAGCTTTTATTTCGCCATGCTAGGGTTGAACATCGCCGTGGTGCTGCTCTTTGGGCAAGCCACCCGCTTTGGGAACAAGATTCGTAAAGACCTGCTAGGACTCTCCATGCTGGCGTTGGCCGGTTTTGGGTTATTTCAGTTGTGGGAAGGGATTGTTAGGTAATTAGCAGGCGAATTCTATTGAAAGCTCGATTTCGCCTGTTTGTTGGCGCATACAAAATATCGTAATATTCCAGACTAAAGCAGTTCCTCCCGATATTTAATGCAGGGCGTCCATGAGCCCAGGGGGCGTTCGCAGCCTGCGCAGGAATTCAATCCCTGGCGCTGTTTGCAATAGCTATCTACTACATATTCGAAGATTTTTGCGTTCCGTACAGCGAATGAGATTTCTTCGGCGATCATCATTAAAGCAAGATGTTCTTCTTCGGTAAAATCCTTACCATCATTTTTGTTGAGCACCTCTAAAATACCGACTTGTTCTTCGCCGGCGGCCAGGGGCAGGACAATCATGTTTCGTGTTTGGTACCCGGACTTCTCGTCAATCTTTTTGTAAAAGCGTGGATCGTTGGCGACGTCGTTAATCACTTCCGACATTCCTGATTGCAAGATCGATCCAGCGATACCCTGGTCTACAGGGAAGGAGGCTGGCTTCAGTACTGGCTTGGTTGGGCCTTCGACTTGGTAGAAGATAAAATTCTCCCTGTCATCATCTAAAAGCAAAACGGTCGCTGTTTCAGCGGAGACCACTTCCATGCAGCAGTACAGGGCCGTTTCCATTATTTCGCGTAAGCCCATTGTTTGGGCCAACATGGAACTGACCGTCATATAGGTGTTCAGATGCGCCAGTTGGCGCGCTGATCGGTGTTGTTCCACAAGCCGGTGGATTGTGCTGGCCAGCACCTGTAAATAGCGATCCCATAGTTTAGGTGAGATTGGGAGAGCATTGGTGCCTAAAGAGATGCCGAGTAATCCGACGTAATCAAAGCCATCCCGGAGTGGAAATACTGTGTATTGACCTTCTGCTTTCCACGATCTGGGTGTGGTTGCCGTAGGCGGCATGTTGGCCAGGCGATCTAGGTGATTTGTGCAGGATTCTTTAAGCTGCTCAATGGTATCTGCAGACATACCCTGTTCAAGAAAAAGCGGTGTGAATAGCTGCGGTGTAGTGACATACAAAAAGGCAGAATTTTCATCAGAAAATTGGCTCACTTGAGGGAGAACAGTATCGGGAAGTATATCGAGATCTTTTATCAAGAGAACTTCATCGCATAATTTGAAAAAGTGGTCGACCGCTTCGATTGTTACGGGTATTGACATGGGAATCTCCTCTTCAGGGGGTGAGTCATATTTGATCGGTTGATGTTTGTTTTCAATTTATCGGATTTTATCATTGTGAAAAGAAAAGGATGATGAATGCATGAGTTCTCAACATGAAATTGGCCCGAATTCTTGCGCGCAGACGATATCGTAATAATTCAATTCGATCTCTTTATTATGTTCAGCGAAAATAGCGGCATGTTTTCCAACTAGACGTACCTGATCTAGCGACTCGACCACTTGCGAAGGCCAGTAACGTGGCAGGGTCATGAGCGGGTCGTTGAAGGGATCTTCGGGGTAGTAGGCTGGCCGTTCCAAGTCTTCAAAAGCTGCTAAGGGGATCCAGTTGTACATGACAGGTCCGCGTGCATTTTGAGTGAAGCCTAGTTTGAAATCCATGTTTCGGGCTGCTTTGATGTAGTTTTCCCCAGGCTTGCCCGGCCAGGTGATTGCAATTGGTGCTTTGTCGTATCTAGCTTCGAAAATGTCAATATATTTTTTTAGTTCAGTGCTGAGATATTCTTCAGTTGCGTTGTCAGTGTAGCGATGCAATGGGCTGTAGATTTGGTGATCCACAAAGCCTTCTAACTCCAACGCGAGATTTTCCTGCAGAAGTGAATCAGGTGAGTCCAGTTGAATGATCCAACCGTTGACTACCGGCCATCCCAGCTCTTCCCAGGTAGAACGAAAATGATGCTCGAAATTCCCGGCGGTACGGCGACCATCTTGCAAAAATAAGATCGAGCGCTGAGGTATATATCGATTGCTTTCTAAGAAACCTAACAATTTCTCCGTATTGATAGCTTCAAAACCTTGCTCGATAACATTCTCCAGCATGTGCTCAAAGCGACTAACGGTGATACTGTCAGAGCTATCGGGTTTGTCGCCACGGTTGATGCTGTTGAGCATTACGATCATCACGACTATTCCGGGCGCGGAATTATTTGGATCCCAGCGGTTCTTTAAATATTCGCAAGTCTCTTCGATATAGATGTAGGGAGTGTCAATCGGGTTTAGATGTTCCGAAATAAAGATCTCAGGCAAATTCGGAGGAGTGCGGACAACAGCCGGCGAGGGGGAGGGTGTCTTTGTGGGGGACAAGGTTTGCGTTGGAGTGTGATTGACTGTCTGGGTATGTGTGGCGGTTGGTGAGGGACTGGTTGAGGTAGCACAGCCTGTCAGGAAAATGGTCAGTCCCCAAAAGGGCATAAACAGCCACAGGGTCCAGTAATGGAGTGAGGCGTAATTTCGATGCATAGCAGTATTGTATCAAAATAGCTCTGGCGAATTGTTAGCCAGAGCTACAACTGAATAATAATTGTGTTTATATCGTTTCCAACGTGCCTCGTCGCTTGGCAGAAATCTCAACCCATTTGAACAGAAAGTACCCCAATAAACCATAGGCCAATCCAATACCCAGTTCTTGAGTTAACAAGGGCAGGATTTCTCCCACATTTGCCCCTGCAATCAAGGCACGTGCGGAAGCTATCCCGCGTGTGAGCGGTAAGATGCTTGATAAAGTTTGCATCCAGACGGGCAGGATGTTAAGGTCAATATTTGCGCCAGAGAAAATCAACAACAGAAAATACACCGTATTGTTGACGAACATCACATTAGCGGTTAACAAACTCAAACAACCCATCAGCAACCCTAGGCCGCAGGTGCTCAAGGTAGTTACAATGATAGTTAATCCCAAGGCAGGTAAATTAGTCTGGGATAGATCAAGATTGAAAAGCAGCACGCCCCATAGAAAGGCGATCACCACACCGATAGCGCCATCGATAATATGCATAAATGCGCGTCCAAAGAAGACCATCATGCGGTTGGCAGGTGCACCAAACAAATACACCAATGTTCCAGCCCAGCGTTCACCACCAATGCTGAGCGTCACACCGAAGATACCGCTCACAGCCGCGATCTGTACAGCGTTGCCAATAACGTAAAAATGTGCATTATCTGGTCCAGTGGCAAAACTACCCAGGAAGGTGAAAAACAACATCTGTGTTAGTGGCATGATGATCTTTGAAGCTGTATATGTGATGGGTCTCAACCAGGCGAACAACGCAACGTAAGAAAGCACCGTCCCTTGCCAGAACAGTCGCAGGTTTGAAGAAAGAGTTTTCATTGCACATCCAGTGTGGCATCTACACGCGCTTTGTAGAGCATAACTTTGAACAGGCGGCTGGCGATGAACAGGTCTATGAGGCTGAATAGAATCATCATGCCCCAGGCGAATAATGTTTGTTCGAGGGGTGCATTTGAGGTTGTTGTTCCGTGCAGGGCAACCGCTGCCCAGTAGGGAGGAAGTAGATATGAGAGGGGTGTTGTCCAACCAGGTAATAACAAGACCGGAAACAAGAAACCGGCCAGAATATACATCGGGTACTCCATCGCATTTTGCCATTGCTGCACTTCACGATACATCACGAAGATTGGAGCAATGGTCAAGCCAAAGCTGATGAAGGCAAAAACACTTAATATTAGCGAGGCGAAGAACAGCAGCGTTTGGTCTATATGTAACGAATATCCAAAGAACAAGGCCGCAAGTAAATAAGCGACAATCATTGATAGTAACGATTGCACTACATTGGCTAGGTTCTTGCCAAAGACAATCACATCAAAAGGGGTCGGTACACCCACCAGCGACTCCAACGTCCCTTGCCAGCGTTCGGCGTTGATACTATTTCCTGAAATGAACAAAAGGCTACTCCACAATCCTGTGAGACCACTACCTACAACTACGAACATGGCAGCATTGGTGGCGGTATCCTTGAGCATGAATAGCGCCAGGGTAGCAATGATAATTGGCTGTACCAGAATCCCGAAGATGACAAAGCTGTCGTTCATCTGGTGTCGCAGCGTGACTTCAGCTACTGTCATCACAGTGCGCCAATATCTGAACAGGTTCTTGTAGTTCATGCCTAACCCCCTACCAGTCTGACGTAGGCGTCTTCCAGGGTTGGTTCACGGACGACAACTCGCCCAACGCGCTGACCGTTTAAGGAATTCATGACATCCGGAACCGCTTCAGCCCCACGAGCGGTCTGGATCAGCAACATCTGACGCTGATCCTGTTCTTGAATATGAAGTGAGTCCACAAATGATAGAGCCCGTATTCGCTCAATAATATCATTGGATGTGCCGAAGGTTTCTATCTCGATCACTGACAAGTCGGCGACATGTTTCTTCAGTTCAGAGGGGGAATCCAGCGCCACAATCAAACCTTTATCTATCACCCCTACGCGCTCACAGAGAGAATCCGCTTCGAACATATAATGCGTGGTCAGCAAGATGGTCTTCTTCTCGGATTGCAGATCGCGAATTACCTGCCGGAACTCGCGTGCGCCGACAGGGTCAAGGCCGATTGTTGGCTCGTCCAAGAAAAGGATATCCGGATCGTGTAAAAGCGTGCGGGCTACATGCAGGCGCTGCTTCATGCCGCGCGAGTAACCTTCGACGCGTTCGTTACCACGACCTTTCAAGCCGACCATTTCCAGCAGATACGGGATCCGTCTCTTGGAAACTTCTGGCTCCACGCCATACAAGCTGGCAAAATAGCGTAAATTATCGATACCGGATAGGCGCCAATATAAGCCGCGCTCACCACCGAAGATGAAACCAATATGTTTGCGGACTTCATTGGCATCCTTTACCACGTCATGACCTAAGATGGCCGCTCTTCCTTTGGTAGGGATCAACAAAGTGGCCAACATTTTTACTGTGGTGGTTTTCCCGGCGCCATTGGGACCCAACAGGCCGAAAAGTTCGCCCGACTTGATATCGAAGGAAATATCTTCTACAGCCATGACTTCCTTGATCGAGCGTTTGATCACACCAATACGGGCACGGTAGACACGTTGTAAATTTTGGACTTCGATTGCGTTCATAGGCTTCTCTTTTTGGAAATGGATTGAATTATTTGAATTATTCAAATTATTGAATAATGGTTATAATATACAAGAATATCACTTGGCTGTCAAGTGCATTGCGTAAAATTATTGCAAATAATCGGAAAAGCAGGAAAAAGTAGTCGAAAACGATACGGTTTTACCCTTCAAATGGGGCGAAAAATTCAAAATAACGAATTTAAAGGTGCGGAATATGAGATTATATCCCTATTGATGATACAGTAGGATAATCGTAGGGCACTTATCAGATTGGCTGATTCTTGCGTAAAACGGTTAAAACGCACAGCTTAAACGGTCGATGCCGCACAGTGGGCA
>CAZCPP010000255.1:0-6128 GCA_964500655.1 uncultured Anaerolineaceae bacterium
CGGTTTCTGAATATCTTGTGACCCGAATGGGACGTGCTCCGAACCATATCCTTCCTCACTTTTACCAGAAATTCTAGCAGCGAGGGTGGAAAGATACAAAAAAGGCGAATGCAATTCGTGCTCAACGATCTCGCCTTGCGTATCAATAATAATCTTCTTTGCCACAATCTGCAAGAGAGTTGTCTTCTGTTTCTTATCAAGCCGGTCATAAAGCACCGGCAACTTTGACATCAAAACAAGCGCAATTTCAAGATCATCCAAGTGACTGTGAGTGTCAAAGTCCAATTCTCGGATACTGGTTTGAATGTTATTGACCTTGTCCTTCCATTCTAGGCGGAGTTGCTTGTAAGTCTCTTCGCTGATTTCTCCAGTGATTTGTAAGCGTACAAGCCGGGCCTCCTCCTGCTGAAGATTGACAAGCTTTCTTTGGAGTTGCTCAACAGTCTCTCCACTATTCATTTCTGTGGCTTGCTTGATCTGATCCCGATATACATCTCGAATTTCAGGGATAAACTCCTGGTCGATCACAATGCCCTTAACCCAGGCCTCGACTTGCTCATCAACACTTTGTGTTTTTAAGTGCAGTTTCTTACCATTCACCTTTGCGTGGGTGATGTAGTAAGAATAGCTGTGTTTCCGGCCAGTGGGTGTTGAGCCATACATCTTATATCGCTTATCTTCCTTGCTCATCCATAATACATTTCGCAAGAGATAATGCTGTTTTTTAAATCGAGATTTATTCTCCCCATTCCGGGCTAGAATAGAGAGTCCCTTCTCATATTCTTCGGTGGAAATAGTTGGTTCCCAATTGCCTCGCAATTCTCCCATCTGAATATTGAATTTCTCGGAAGTTACCCAACCAGCGTAAAATGGATTTTGGAATATGAAGTGGAGACGCCCCTTGGCAGTTTTTCGACTTGCTGTCTTGGAATCAATCCAAGCCCAGGGGCTACCATTTGAACGAGTATATCCCCTTCGAGCCAACTCTTCACAAACCTGAACCAGCGTGAACTTCCCGGTCAAGAGCAAATCCCAGGCTTCTCGAAGAGGCTTGTTGAACTTGGGGTCAGGTTCAATCCAACGTTCGTACTTGCCGCTCTTTATTTGTCGTTCTTTATTGATGTACCCTTCGGGGGCTTTGTTCGCCCAGCCACCTGCTCGTATCTTTGCTTCAGTGCCATCCCGAGTACGTTGGCTCATCACATCCACTTCGCGTTGTGCCATACCCATCTGTATTAGAAACATGAAGAAGCCATCCGGATCTTCAGGCCGCAGGCTGGGCATACTAGCGATTCTGATTTTGATTCCCAGGCTGATTAGCTTTGTTGCTGCCTGCAAACCCTCCACAGTATCACGCCCAAAACGGTCTGCCCTGTAGAGCCCAATATGAGAGAACTTACCTGCCTGGGCATCTGTCAGCAATTGCTGGTAATCTTTGCGATTTGGGTTCGTTCCAGAAAGCAGGTCAGTGTACTCCCTGGAAAAAGGCGTCTTGGAAGAACTAAGCAAATTCTCCTGAATACGCTGTCTTTGCATGGCAAACGAGCGCTCAGGAGATTGCTTGTCCTCATCACTTACTCTAAGATAGGTTGCCCAACCGGGGGTAATGTTTTGCAAAACCAAATTTCAACTCCAGAATTACGGGGTCACGAATCGTATGCTGATCTTGAAAGAGCGTCAAGAATCACCAGTGTTGCCTAATTTATTTTGTGGGGAGAGAAAATCCTGAAGCTGTTCGATCTCTTCAGGGGTGAGTACCGAAAACAACAAACGGCCAACCTCAAGAAGCCTATTGACATCTTCAACCGTAACTTGTTCTTGCCGTATTTTGACTTTTTCAGTTTGAGTTTTCATTCTTTCTTCCAAGATATAAAAAGGCAATAGTGAACATCACTATTGCCTTTATCTTAGAAGAATTGTTTTTGTTTGTAATTGCTTGAGTTAGCCTTGAGTTTGTATTTATAATGCCAGATTTCTAATTAAACGAAGAGCAGTGGCCACAATATAGTCTGGAGGAATTGGCCCTAATGGGACATTCGCTTTCTCTAGTGCTTCCAAATAATACTCAAGGTTTTCTTCTGTGTACCCAATTGGTGACCAGTACAGTTTTTGCCCAAGTTCTTCATCGATCATGATCTCAGGCAAGGGGTATTTACTTGCCACTTCAATATTTGGCATGTCCTTATCCATTGTCAGGTGGTGGATATCGCATAAAAAGAAATGTTTGGCTTGTAATCCAAATGGAAGAACTGCAATATCACCAGGTTGAGGACGTTTGCCCATATCAATGATCATAATATCTTTAGCCAGGATATCGGCTTTCGGGATGTCTTCTGTGAATGTCAGCGCAGCTACATTTTCAGGTTCAATGCCTGGCAAAACGGCTGGAAAATGACCGACCAGTTCAGGAAAATCTGTCAATAATCCATACTGGTTTATATTTCCCACGATAGGAACTTCATACACCATTTCGGCCGTTCCCGCACGCTCAAGAAGGCGTACGAAAAAACCTGATTTTTTGGTACGCCCAAATGTGATGTATCCCCTATTCCTTAGTGTTTTGAGAGTGTTATGTGCAGTAGGGCTTGTGACACCAAAATGCTCTGCAATCTCATCCAGGCGCGGAGATGCTTCGTTCTCTTTGATATATTTGCGCAAGAACTCAAGGTACTCGCGCTGGCGTTGGGTGAGGGCGTGAGGCATAGGCTTTGAAAATCTGTTTATCAGCTACAGCAAGGAAGAAGAGTAATATACAACAGCATTTTGTAACTTTGAGGCTAAGGTAAATCCCAACCACAAATACTTCTCCCATCGCCTCTGAAAAAGCCGGAGTAATTATTTCCAAATAGTGGCGTTTTGCTAATCCAACAACCTCCAGACTCAGAGTTGCATGGTTCTGTGTACCAATTATAGTTATCAGCGTCAGAACAATTCATGTATCCAATAACGTTGAAAGTATTAAAATTATATATTGGCAGTTGCGCTTGAGGAGGAGGTTCAATATAGGGAACGCCATTTGTGTTTCCGTAAATTTGGTTTCCACCACCATACATCCAACAAGATGTTTTCCGAGTCCAAGATAGGTTTATTTTTACCAACCACCATCCGGTACCCGATGTTCCAATGACTTGAAGTTCATCACCTGCATAAAATGATGTAACAATTTCAAACGATGTGCTAGGCCCTTCACGGCAATTGGAATTTTGATTTAGGTAGAGCGTTGGTGATCCAGAACTACTTGAACCACCCGAACTTCCTGAGCTCGGCGGTTGTGGTTTTGGTGTATTTGTTGGTCTGGGTGTCCTCGTTGGTACCCTAGTATTCGTCGGTCGAGGAGTTGAAGTTGGTGGCCGAGTAGCAGTCGCTGTTGGAGTAGATGTTGGTGTACGAGTTGGGGTGCTTGTGGCGGTGCCAAATGATTCAACTTTTTCCAAGGCCGAGGAATCATAACAAGAAATTGTAACTTCTTCGTTTTCATCTAGCGTAATAGTTAGTTTTACCTTATCACTCCTGTTTACACTAAATGGACAAGGAACACCAGTCCAAGATGGGTATTTCGAGTTTCCTTTGATATACAGATAATATTCCCCTGGTGGGACAAGGAATTCTGCAATCCCTGATTTGTTGGTAAACTCTGCATAAAAGTCAGTTTCGTTGTTGTTGGAATTTACTTCAACCTTGATATCAGACAATCTTGAATTTCTCGTATCTACTATTTTTACCTCAATACAGCCCATTGCATGATAAGGTGTGCAATCATTTGAAACGATAAAAGATCCTTTTTGTGAATGGAAATAATTCCAATCTGAAGCACCTTGCTTATGTACTGTGATTTGCCAATAATATTTTGTGCCTAAATCGAGATATTCAAGGGGTATTGTATAGGAACTTGCTGTTAGATTGAATTGTTTTTTGGGAAAAATTGGCTTATGTAGGTTATGATGTTTGCTCACTTTGAGTTCAATATAATCGTAATCTCTTACACCCTCATCGGGCCAATCAATCTCCCATTCAAGAGTTGGGGTGCGAGACACATCTTCATTTTGTTCCGGAGATACTAATTCGATCACCGGTACTGGCTCATATCTAAGATCTTGAACAGCAGAATACTCGGCAATATGACCTGCTTTATCCTTTACTTCCACTGTAGCTTTTAATGTTTTTACATTTCCGCATTTACCAAAAATCAGCTCTGCAATTGGTGCTAAAGCAGACTCAGGGGATGGTAAAGACCAATAATTCTTAAACTCATATTCACCCGGTCTTATTTTCTCCATTTCATATTCAAGTTTCTTGTCACCACTCAGACGCCATACATAATCAATTTGTAATGTGACTACAGGGTAGTCAACAATATCATCTAGCCCATTAGGGTCTGAGACCTCTAAATGCATCGTGTATGGATTTTCTTTCAACCATTTTTCAGGGTCTGATAAAAATTCATCGCAATCCACAGAGAAAATTGGTGGTGAAAAATAAAAATCATTAATAACTGGTCCTTCTGTCAACCAATAGCGGGGTGAAAATATTGAAAAATGATCAACAGAAGCTGTAACGGTGTGTTTATCCAAATCAACCTGGCTGGGTAAACTCACCCATTTTTCAAGTTCCCCATCGAAATAGCTAATAACGATCTTCCGCTCATCCGCATCTTCCGGCAGATCATCCAATATGTAGGGGATAGTAATCGCGACTGTGTTGTCGAATTCAACCTCACCAATATTGATTTCGTGCACATCTCCCACAGTAATGGAGTCTGGATCTGAAGCTTCTATGGGGAGTTCATCTTCATCAAGCAAATTGACCTCTAGAGTTGCTTCTTCAGGTAGAGCTTCTGGACTGATACTAATTTGTAAACCGCTCTTAGTTTCGAATACACCACCTTTATCGGGATTGAGTTTGGTGGGCGAGGTAATAAATTCTGCCTCAACAACTTGACTTGGTATTCCCCAAATTCGGATTGTGCCATCCTCACTGGCGGAAGCAAATTTCCCCCCATCAGGAGACCAAGCAATTTTTGTTATCTTATCAGTGTGTCCTTTGAGAGCCTTTATTTCTCTCCATGAGTTAGTATCTATAATACGAATTACGTCATCAGAGCTGGCAGCTATCAGCCAGTGACCATCTGGAGACCAGTCTAAGCTATAAATAAAACCTCTATCTTCCTTTACTTCCTTGATTAATTCCCATTTGGATGTATCCCAAATTCGGATAATGCGATCTTGACCAGCGGAAGCCAAGTATTTGTTATCAGGAGACCAATCTAGGCTATAAATTTGATGATCATGCTCGGTGAGTTTTGCAATATGTTTCCATCTTTTGACTTGCCAAATCCGGATAACTTCATCAACACTTGAAGCCAGCCATTTGCCATCTGGTGACCAAGAAAGAATTTTTACCAAGTCATGGTCATCTCTCGAATGTTCAGTAAGCTTTTGATCATTTAGTGTCCAATCGGCTGTATTCCACAGTTTGATTATTCCATGACTATTTCCTGCTGCTAATAAAGTTCCATCTGGAGACCACTCAGATGAGGAATAGTATTCTCTTTCTGTCCCTGACACTGTCCAATCTACTAAAAACAGAGGAATAATATCAAGATTACTTGTATTAATGATTGGTAATGAGCCGTCAGATGTTGATATCCAGTCGCCATCTGGAGACCATTTTAAATTATCATCTATGAATAAATCAATAAAATCAACAAGTTCCCAGTTACTTACATCCCAAATGTGTATACCGGTAAATTTATGGCCAGTTGCTAACCTGTCCCCTTTAGGTGACCAACTAAGAGTAACAATTTCGGATGTATGCTGATTACTTGTTGCTATTACCTCTCCGTTACTTGAATCAATTCTTTGTAAAACACCATCCCTTGTCCATGTAATTATCCAACTATTGTCTCGAGACCACGTGATATAACTTGCATTATCTGATAGAACTTCATAATCGCCTATCTCAATCCAATTTTCAACTTGAAATATATAGATGTTATCAAAGTCGTTAAAAAGAAATTTTTGACTGTCTGGTGACCACATAATCGAATCAAAGTTGTAATAATTTTCATCAGAACTTAATTCACTGTAGTTACGCATTTTCGATTGAAAGCGATTAAGATAGGTGTATGG
>CAZCPP010000256.1:0-6084 GCA_964500655.1 uncultured Anaerolineaceae bacterium
CGATACAGTACTCCTAATGCCCACCATAGATGTGCCAGCGGGACAATCACTGTTTTTCGAATGACATCTTGCAGGGGAAATGCCAGAATGAGTGCAATTACAACTACGCCACCCATCGCAATCCATCGCCTGCGCGTCATGCCGCTTCTCCACAATAATGCAGAATAGCTCTCAGACAAGAAATAGCTTCGTTGATCTCATTCGGATTGGATTTTCGCCCACCATACCGTACTGCTTCAAACAGGTTTGTGAGTCTTCGTACTGAATCGCCGGGCAAACCAGCTTGCTCCAACCGGCGGGCAAACTCGGTAGGCGTCATAGCTTGTGTACGGAACATGCCGCGACTGCAGCTGACTGCATCGCTCATACGTACATAACAATCTATGATGACGTCATCCCAATCATTACCAGCCGAAAGGTCATCCAACGAGGACCGGGCAATCGCAGCTAAATCGTCAAGCGAGTTTGAGGTGGCGCGAAGGCGCTTGATACGTTTCCACCAACGCGTCAGGTTCCAAGCGATGAGCAATAGCGCCAAGATTACCCCAATACTTACCAGATAGGTGGCCCAAGAGGGAACATCCGGGGGAGAAAATGGCGTAATTTGAACAAGTTCGTCTGCTGAAGAGGCCGCTCCGTCTCCTCCACTGCCAGTGAGGTTGAAGAGATTCAATGTCCCTTCCCTCGCTAAATAAAAAATCATCAAAACTGTAGAGGCGACACCAATAAAAGTCCTAAACAGCCATTTACGCATTTCAGGTGACAACAGCGATGCTACCAACACAATCAGTGAAATGAGCAGTATCCAGAAAAGCGCCTGTTTCCAGAAAGGCACTTCCACTATTTCTCTTACTACTGTTTCGATCGAAGCTTCAATGCTTTCAGATTTAGTCGGTCTAAAGGAATGACCTGGCTTAAATTCCACATCGTGCAACCCAGTAGCAAGAAAAAACATCATCCCCAAGGCAATCAAAGATAAGACCAGAACCAACCATTTTTGAGCAAATACATGGCGTAGCATATCGACATTTTACCATTCTGCTCCATACCCTATCGACCTTCCACAGAAGGGTATATAAATGACCGGAAAAGCGGATTTATAATTTAGCGACCAAATCAAATCTTTTTTTCTACCAAATTATCGCAAAAATTGTTTTTTGTTATTCATATCAGTAATGCGTTGATAGAAAATCATTTCGAATAGTTTTTATGTTAAAAGGATAGCACTAGAAACAAGCCCACTATTCGTTTATCACCCGAAACGTGCGGGCCATTTTGTCAAACTCGGGCAGCCAGGTATAAAATTCAGTGAAATGTGACCCACAATTGATGCTCCATATATTGGTTCCATCGAAGATGACAAAATTTACAACGCCAATATATGCATTGTTTAGGTTGGCTTCCAATAACAGCCGCCGTGCTTCATAACCTCCAACCTGAAAATCCTGACGATTCACTACAATAAATTCTTGCGGTAATTTAGCGTTCTCTTGATCGATAAAGTTATCCGGGTTTTCGGCTGTCATCAGTAATGGTTCAATTGTGATGTTGGGAATAAACAAGGTCGTATTTGGCTCCGAATCCTTAAACCAGTAAACATAAGTTGGGGGGTTATCTTCTAACTCTTCAGCTATATCGTCATAACCAAGGTCTTCATAAAATTGAATCCGTTTCTGGCGTTCCTCTTCAATATCTACTACTTCGAATCTTGGGGGTACCCACAGTTCAATGGAGTCTGTGGTGTATTGATCCCATCCTTCGGGAAGCAGATCTTCATAAGGGATATCTGTTGCGGTAGGAGTCAGCGTTGGGGTTTGGGTTAAATAGGGTGTGAACGTCGGTTGCACCGTTGAAGTTGGTACTGGGCTTGGAAGCATAGAAAAGCTACCACCCATAGAACCGCTTACAAAGAAAAGGCCACCAAACACTGTTCCACAGGCCATCAAAGCCAGGCAACCCAAAATTACCATTTGTGTAATTGTCATTCCAAAAATGCGTTTTGATTGCAATTGATTCATTGTCATCTCAATAAATTTTACTTCTACCTCTGAATTAAAATTGCACGTGCCGGAGCTCCATCGGAACCGAGAATTTTTAGTGGAAGGCAATACAATTCGTAGAATCCTTGCAAAACAGTCGAAAGGTCAAGCCCTTCAACAACCACAACCCCAGATTCAAGCAATACACTATGCGTTGGAACCGAATCACCGTAAGGTGCAACTGACAAGTAATCCACACCTACTAATAATATGCCATGCTCCACTAGCCAAGACGCGCCATCTTCTGTTACAGCCACAAAATCTTCCCTAAAGCCAATCTCCTCGCGTGACCAATATCGGGAATTACTCGTACCGAACACAATGCGCTTAATATTTAATGGTAAAGATATTCGATCTAGCACTTCAGCGGTGATGGCTTCCACATTTTCAGGTAGCTGCACAACAAAACATGGGCCGATCAGCACATCTAACTTCAACTGCTCGGTAGTTCGTCCATCGTTCATAAAATGATGCGGCGCATCGACATGTGTACCGATATGTACACTCGCGCTCAAATGCGAAACATTTGCTTGTGCACCTTCATCCATAGATTCGATCTGCACAATCTCAATGGATGGATCATCTGGCCACACTGGTAGCTTGGGAGAGATTGTTAGAGAGATGTCATATATTTTCATGACTGTTCCATAAAAATCACCAATCGCTTGCTTCAAACATCTTATCTAAAAACACTTCGCGCTCATCGGTTCGCATCGGGCGTGGACGGGAAAAATCTTCCAGCATAGCAGTGATCAGTTCGGTGCTTATATAGCGACCTTCATAGAAGACATGCCTGTCTAAAAATTCACGACGTGATGGCCCATCCATTTGGGCGAAAAACAGGTTGCCTAACCCATAATGGATAAATGCCGCTTCATAAAATTCCATCGCCTGCGGAATATGAGCCTGGCTACCACTTACAATTGTCGCGCCAGCATCTACAATAGCGCGAAAATCACTGATGTGTTTGTCAGTGGGTTCAGGCTGGTAGTATTCAAAATACTGGAACGTTGCAATAACAATGTAGCCTCTCTTGGTCAGATCCTCGATCTCAGCTTTCATCCATTCATAATCACCGCAGGGCGCGGCCCCAGATTGATCTTCATTCGCCAAAGTATTTTCTGGTCCAACCGGGTTACAACCAATAAAGGCAAATCGATTACCATTATGCGTCAGTAAAGCTGGTTTGCGTGAATCATCCAAATCTTTGCCACCACCAAAATATGGCCAGCCACGCTCTTCATAAAGTTCTAATGTTTGCAATGTAGCCGCAGAGCCATAATCTTGAAAGTGATTCCCGGTCAATTCCACAACATCGGTCCCGATAAACTCCAGTAATTCAATATATTTGGGATTACTACAAAACACCAGGCTTTGTTGGCGTGGATCTGGATATGGACAACCAGTATAAAATGGTACTTCGTTACTGATGTGGGTTATATCTGCGGCTTCCAGGATATCGCCGATATTCCAAGCTGGGTAATCTGTTCCCTTAATTTCCATCCGAATCGCAGTTGCACGCACCAAGGCAGTAACACCGGTCATCAGCACTACAGTCAATTTGGATGGATCTCGATTGGAGGAAGGTAATTCAAATAACGTAGATTTGTTTCCCACCAGTTCAAAGTCAATTTTAAGGGGGTATGCCGATTCGTCAAAATTATTCTGGACTGGGGATTGTTCATCAACAGTTAAGACCTTAAATCTAGGATCAAGCAACTCAAATGGGACAATCCCCCAGGCAGGCTGATTATCCCATAAGGCATCAACCAAGTCATCAGCAGGTACGATCTTTACCGCCCCTTCACCTGCTTCACCCAAAATAGTAGAAAACGCATTGAGAGTTGATTCCGTCATCCACAATGGTGACTCCTCGATTGGTCCGGATGAGGATGCGCTCCAAGCAGATTCGAGTTCTGTATATGTCACCCCATCTAAAATTGTTGGGAAAGGTGCAACCAGGGCAAATATCCATGTGGTTTTGTTAACATCTGATGTGCTCCCTATATCCAGTTGCAAGCTAGCAATAGATGCGTTCCCGGCGGAAGGAAGATTCCACTCACTGGATAATTCACGAAGCGCTTCTGGTACAGACGGATCAATCCATAACAGATAAGGCAAGGGCGTGATCGTTGGCGAAGCAGTAGGAGGCTGAAGAACGGCTTGAGTCGCGCTAGGCGTTGGCGGAATTACTTTCGTGATAGTAGGTGTGTGATATGCTACGGGCTGAGAAGTGGGGAATTCTCGCAATGGTATCTCCATCGATGGGAGTTGGATGCCCCCCTCTGCTCCAATGCAAGATGCCAAGAGTGAAGTTAGGAAGACTAGGAAAAATATTTTATATAACTGGTAGTTTTTTTTCATGGCATAGGAGTTATAGTTGTGAACGGCTGCGGTAAAGTCATCGGTGTCAAGGTCAAGGTAGGTTGCAATGTTGGAGTAGGTATTATCTCGCCCCAACCACTATAATAGAAGTACTCGTTAAGGAAAGTGGCACGTTCGTCGGGCGTCATCGGACGCGGACGAGAATAATCTACGAGCATCATGGTTAGCAACTCTACGTTGATGAGTTTCCCATTATAGATCACATATCGGTCAATGAACTCACGACGGATTCCTGGATGGTATGGAATATATCCCATTTGATCAAAAAACAGGTTGCCCAGGCCATAATGAATAAACGAGTCATTGTAAAACTCCATCATCTGTGCATAATGTGCTTGGCTGCCACTGACAATGGATGCGCCTGCATCTGCTACACGATGAAAATCTTCCAATTGGTCAGGACGGGCTTCTGGTGAATAGTATTCCTGATGCTGGAAAGTGGCTATTACAAAATAACCCTTTGCTTTTAAGCTTTCAATCGTATCTACCAAATAATTATGACTGCAAGGCGCAGCCCCAGGTTTGGAATCGGTTGCTACTGGGGGCTTACCAAGATCTACCGGATTGCATCCAATGAATGCGATCTTGTTGCCATTGTGTTCAATCAATAAGGGTTTGCGGGAATCGTCTAGGTCTGCACCCCCTCCGTAATACGGAATGCTATTCTGATTATATATTTCTAATGTTTCCAGCATTGCACCTGGGCCGTAATCGGCGAAATGATTTCCTGTCAATTCAACCACATCCGCTCCGACATCCGTTAGCAATGCAATATATTTCGGATCACTACAAAAAACCAGTTTCGAGCGACTGGGGTTGGGAAAGTCACAACCGGTGAAAAAAGGGACTTCGTTGCTTATATGGGTAACATCGGCTTCCCGCATAAAGTCGCGGATATCACGCGCCGGGTACGTGACACCTTTGGTTTCCATTGTATAGGCCGTAGCGCGGACCAGCGCAGTCACACCTGTCAGTATAACAGTGGTCATGCGTGTCGGTTCTCGGTTAGTTTCGACGAGCACTCTGTTTAGCATGACTGGTTCCCGTTCGAGTGCCCGCAGGGCGAACTCGACCTTCAGTGGATAAGTATCAGCTTCAAATTCTTTTTGGATCGGTGATTGTCCATCAATCATTAATACTTTTAACTTGGGATCCAACGCTTCAAACGGGACAATACCCCAAGAAGGTTGGTTCTGCCAAAGCATATCGACCAGTTCCTCCGCAGGCGCTATCTTCACGGTGCCGGAAACTGGTGCACCCCATAAAACAGTAAAAGCTGCTAGTGTGGATTCCGTCATCCATAATGGCGTATCAGTAGATGAAGCACTCCAGGCGGATTCGATATCGGCCAATGTCACTCCATCCAAAATTGTTGGGAACGGTACAACCAGGGCATATATCCAGGTAGTTGGATTTACCGCCGACGGGGTTGCCACACCCAGTTGCAAGCTGGCAACAGATGCGCTTCCAGCAGACGGCAGGTTCCACTCACTTATTGATTTACGAAGTGCTTCCGGTACAGCCGAACTAATCCACAGCGGATACGGCAGGGGCGTAATTGTCGGTGTGGCTGTGGGAAGTTTGGGGGCAGGCCGGGTAGCGCTGGACGTTGGCAAAATTGTTTGCGTAGTAGTCGGAGTGTAATTAGCTGCTGGCTGAG
>CAZCPP010000257.1:0-6073 GCA_964500655.1 uncultured Anaerolineaceae bacterium
TATGAAACCTTTTTCGGTGGCTGGGGTGCACTCATTTTTAGCGGAAACTAAAGTTATGAGGTTTACTGCGAATAACGTACCAATGTTCAGACATGTGGGCACCATTTAATATAGAGAGCTTGCCAGTATTCAAGTGTTGTTGTCATACAATTACCATTAAGAAAACATTTATTTTGTTACAGCCTGTTTTTATATCATGTATTCATTGCCAAGGGAGTGAAAAAAAATATAAGTATCGTATTAAAAAGAACTGATAAAAAACTAGTTACCTGACAGTTTTGGATTAGCGATAAGAGCATAACGGAATATGGAAATAAAGTGCATTGGTCAAACACCTTTCGATGAAACGCAAGCCGATTTGAAAAATACACAAGTCACGTCGATCCTTACGATCCACAAGATGGCGATCACCGGAACGGATAATTTGCGTTCCAACCGAGACCAACCAAACATAAAGAAAAGCGACCGCGAGTGTCAGGCGAGATAAACGTTGAAAGTGGCATAATCTCGTTTTCTCCAAATCAAAGCCATGTTTCTTGAAATCACCGAACATTTCTTCAATCCAGGGTCTGAAAGCATAGAAGTGCAAAGCAGTGCCTTTGTCCGGGAAATTGGTTGCTAGGCACCAGGGTTCCTTTTCGCCAAGTTTCCAATGAACCAGCAAGTTGACTCGATAGATGTGGTTCCGAGCCAGATAGCCTGTTCCCAGCCAGAAGCTTTGACCTGGTTCATGGATATGGCTATCGAAGGGTTTCCAACCTTGTTCTTCGGAGAACCACAGGCAAGTATCGGACTTCTGGCGCAAAACATAGAACCAAGACCAGCCATCTAGTTGCCTCAAGATGGGCACAGAGCCGAATTCACAGTCGCCGACCAGGAAAACGGCGGCACTGGAAGGGATCAAACTACGCACATAGGCCAAAAGGGCTAATTGTTTGCTAGCAGTACTATGTCCTTTGACATGCTTGACCCAAGTCCAAGCAATGGGGATCGCTCGTTTGCGATAGGCCAAGCAGACAATCAACAATTGATGTTTGGCACCGATCTTCGTGCCGTCCACGATCAAACGGATTTCACCAAGATTTCGATACTGTGCGATCAACCATTGTCTGGCAATCGGTGCATACCAATCTCGAACCCGAATAGCTGGATTACTCAAGAAACGACCCAGACGACGCACTGCACTCAAGAGTTTAGCTTTGCCGGGAATTTTGCCAGCGATCCGGCTCAATGTCACCGAACGGCTTTGATGGATCCCGATCAACAACCAGACAAAGTTGCGAACTTGGCTGATCCTTTGTCCTGGTCGCAGTTCTCGAATTCGTTGAATCCATGTATGATAGAGAGTGTTGGTCGGCATTTTGTTACTCCGTTTCTAAAATGGTTCCAGTAAACCTATTTTATTGGAGAACAGATGCCGATCAACCCCCCATTTGTTAAAGTGTCAGGTAGCTAGAAAATTTTTACAGTGCTGATTTACTATACTGAAAAGTTGATATTTACACGAAACTATGGTATATTTTTGTTAACCCAAAGGGTTAACAAAAATATAGGGAAACTTTGGATATTCTTTTCAAATCAACGAAGCTTGCAAAAGTATGTAATAATTTTCGACTGTTAAAAAAAGCCTATGGAGAACGGAGAGCTAGATTGATTCGACGAAGATTGGATGAACTTCGGGCAGCCAACACTTTATCAGATATCAGCCACCTTCCTCCTCCAAGAATGCATCAATTAAAGGGTAAACGAAAAGGCGAAATATCATTGGACCTTGATCATCCCTACCGGCTAATAATAACCATTGCAAATGATCCAATTCCATACAAAGGCAAAGGTAGTCTAAATTTGTCAAAAGTAACTGTTGTGAAAATTCTAGGTGTTAAGGATACTCATGATTAAACAAAATGAAAACCAGTACAATCCCGATTTTGTTACAAATCCTGGGGAAACTTTGCTTGAAACTCTAGAGTTTATTGGCATGTCTCAAGCAGAGTTTGCTGAGCGAACAGGGCGTCCAAAAAAGACGATTAATGAGATCGTTCATGGCAAAGCGACTATTACACCTGAAACAGCATTGCAGTTTGAAAAAGTGTTGGGTGTTTCTGCAAGATTCTGGCTTAATCGTGAAAAAAACTTTCAAGAATGGTTGGCTCGTGAACAACAACGTGTTGAGCTAGAAAAGCAATTAGAATGGCTTGATCATTTTCCAATAAAGGAGATGATTAATTTAGGCTGGCTAGAAGATATTGCTGATCCTGTTGGACGGTTAGAGGCGTTACTGCGGTTCTTCGGAATAGCTTCTCCTAAACAGTGGAATGCAGTTACTAATGATCTCGGCGTTGCTTTTCGCCGTTCACAAGCATTTCAAACTGAGTCAGAAATTGTTTCAGCTTGGTTGCGAAAAGGTGAAATTGAAGCTCAAAATATCGATTGTGAGCCTTTTGACGCTGTGCTTTTCAAGAGTGTCCTTAGCGAAATTAAATTGCTGACAGGCGAATCTCCACAAGTATTTGTTCCAAGAATTGTTGAGTTTTGTGCAAGTGCTGGTGTTGCTGTTGTTTTCGTACATGAACTTCGTAAGCTTCGGACCAGTGGTGCGACTCGTTGGCTTACTCCAAATAAAGCACTAATTCAATTAAGCTTATTGTATAAAACTGATGACCACCTTTGGTTTACGTTTTTTCATGAAGCAGGACATATTCTTCTGCATGGTAAACGTGATATTTTTCTGGAAGGCCATAAAGAAACAAATGAAAAAGAAGAGCAAGCAAATCGGTTTTCAGCAGAATTGCTAATTCCATCACGCGATTATAAGAATTTCTATCCAAGAGGAAATTATTTTAGTAAAGTAGAGATTATCGAGTTTGCTAGAAAGCTACAAATAGCCCCAGGAATTGTTGTAGGACGTTTGCAGCATGACGGTCGTATGCCAATGAGGAATTGTAATGATCTAAAACGTAAATTAGTTTGGGTAAGTGATAAGTAGAATCAAAACAGCGGGCTTCCCTCAAGGAAGCCCGCTGTCTCTAATATCGTTATTCTAATTCTGTTTCATCTTAGGACGAAAGTTTTGGGAACCTGCTCACGACCAGCGCCGCTGTAGGCAGCACCCCTTTATCGCCCAACTTCATCTCGGCCGGGATTGGCCCGGCTTTCTTAGGCGCCGATTGGTAGATGAAGATCGGCGTATCCTTCTTGGCATTCTTGAAGTCCAGGAAGGCCTGGCCGGTGAGAGTGCCGTTCATGTCCACCGCGCAGGAGCTCACCCAGCCAACCACCTTACCACGTTTGTCGGTCACCGGGTCGCCGTTGTGGGCCATGCGCACGCCCTTCTCGGTGAAGGTGAAGCGTACCACCACACCCTTACGGGTCTTCTCGTTAGCGATGAAAGCCTCACGCCCGATGAAATAAGGTTTATAGGGCTTGACGTAAGCGCCAAAGCCACCTTCTGCCACGCCCAGGTCTGGCTGGCCCTGCTGGCCGGAGCCCAGTCCCATTTCGTGGCCGTATAGCGGCAGGCCGGCTTCAGTGCGCAGGCTGTCGCGCGCGCCCAACCCGATGCCCTTCACGCCGAAGGGTTCACCCGCTTTTAGCACCGCTTTCCAGAAGTTCGCTGCCCGCTCGGGGTGCACGAACAGTTCGAAGGCCATCTTCTCGCCGGTATAGCCGGTGCGCGAGACGATCAAATCAAATTTACCCACAGTTGCATCGCACAACTCGGTGCGTTTGAGCTTCATGATACGTGCCCGGGTTTCATCGTCCACACCCATCGCCAGCAGGATGTCGCGGCTCTTGGGGCCCTGCAACGCGATGTCCACACGCATGTCGTCGCCCGATTTCGGGTCACGCAAGTTGCGGATCTCGGCCTGGTAGCCATAAGTCCGTGCCCAGGGACGGTTGTTATCGATCTTCACCTTCCCATCCCGCACCGATTCGAACCAGGTGCGGTCCTTGTCATCGTTGGAGGCATTCACCACCACCAGGTACCTGTCAAAGGCGCGGCGATAGACCAGTGTATCGTCGATCACTTCCGCGTCGGGGGTCAGGAAATGCGTGTACAGGCTCTCGCCCGGGTTCAGACCGCCGCAGTCGTTGCCGCAGATGGTATCCAGGTAAGAGGCCGCGTCCGCGCCGGCTACTTCGTAGACGCCCATGTGGGCCACGTCGAACAGTCCAGCGGTCTGCCGCGTGGCCAGGTGTTCTTCCATCACGGAGGTGTACCAGACCGGCATCTCCCAGCCGGCGAACGGGATGACTTTGGCGCCCATCTCTTTGTGGACCTCGTATAACGGCGTGCGTCGCAAAGGCGGATCGGCGGGTTCTTCCCATTTGAAGGATGGAAGAGCCGCACCTTTCCCAGATTTATTTTGCTGGCCGATAAACCAGGGTTTCTCTTTGCTGACAGGACTCCCTCTCCCTGAGGGAGAGGGCTGGGGTGAGGGTTTGGGTGAGGGCTCATCCGAATCGATCACAGCGGCTGGCCCGGAGATCAGGCGTAGTTCATCATCGTCGAAGCTGATGTAAGCATCCGACAGGTCGCGCAACCAGGTGGCGACCTTCGTCGAGCCCTCGGCCGGAACTGTAAGTGTGTAATGATCGGCGGTCACGCAGGTCAGTGTACCGTCCACGGATTTACCAGAGACGTTGAGTTGCGTCGGCTGTGAGTCACCCGGCTTGAGCGCGGAGAGATCCGATGATATGGTGTAATTCAGGAACTGACGCACGCGCGTGCCCTTCAGGTCGAAAACGCCGCTGGTATCTTTGTCATCCAGGTAATAAAAATGGGGGTAACCGTGCTCGGAGGGCTCAAAGTCCATACCAGCTTCCAGTGCCAGCGCACGGATCTTGATCTTGGCCTCGTTGAGAACCTTGAAATCCAGCTTGGCGCGTCGCGAAGCACCCTTCCGGACGGTTGCCACGCTAAAGGGTTTGCAAGCCAGCAGCACATCCGCGATCACATCAGCCAATTCGCGCGATGTCTTTTCGTTGAAGCCGCGCTGCGTGATCCAGGGTGTGCCCAAGCGAATGCCGCTCGGGTCGAGCGCCGATTTATCGCCCGGGATGGTGTTACGGTTGACCACCACGCCGACGATATCCAGGATACGCGAGGCGAAATCGCCGCTTAAACCGGTGCCGTCTTCACCTTTTATCGGTGTGCAGTCGATGTTGATCAGGTGCGTGTCTGTGCCACCAAAGGGAATCACCAATCCGCGCTTCTGGAATTGATCCACCATCGCAACGGCGTTCTTGATAGTCTGTTTTTGAAGTTTCTTGAATTGCTCGCTTTGCGCCAGCTTGAAGGTCAGTGCCAGGCCAGCGAACACATTGACATGCGGGCCACCCTGCTCGCCCGGGAAGACGGCTTTGTCGATCTTGCGCGCGATCAGGCGGTTGGTAGTCATGATCACCGCGCCACGCGGGCCGTCCAGGCTCTTGTGCGTGGTGGACATAATCACATGCGCGTGCCCGATTGGCGAAGGCACAACGCCCGCCGCCACCAGACCACCGACGTGTGAAATATCGGCCAGCAGATAAGCCCCGACTTCGTCTGCGATCTCCCGGAATTTCTTCCAGTCTGGCATCCAGGAATAGGATGAATAACCGGCGATCATCAGCTTGGGCTGATGTTCCTGTGCCAGTGCGCGGATCTGGTCGTAGTCCAGTTGCTGCGTTTCGGAATTGACCGAGTAATGCACGGCGTTGAACCACTTGCCGCTGCGGTTGACGCGCGAACCGTGCGAGAGATGCCCGCCAAAGAGCAGGTTCATCCCCAGTACGGTCTCGCCCAGCTTCATTAGCGCGTGATAAACGGCATTATTTGCCGGTCCGCCCGAAAGCGCCTGCACGTTGACGTAGATCTGGTCGACGCTGTAGCCGTTGGCAGCAAATGCTTCTGCGGCCCGGCGGCGGGCCAGCGCTTCGATCGTATCGGCATATTCCACACCCTTATAGTAACGCGGGTCGGAATGTCGGCGGTAATGTGCCAAACGCGCCGGATGGTCGAGAATCTCTTCATCGGACATCCAGCGCGTGTCTTCGTCGGGGTAACCCTCGGCGTAGATATTTTGGAATG
>CAZCPP010000258.1:0-6062 GCA_964500655.1 uncultured Anaerolineaceae bacterium
CTGGACCCGGTGCTGCCAAGACTACCTGCTATACAAAAATGTCAGTGAATCAGAGGTGAGGGGTAATTTTAAGGGAAATATTCAAAGAATCACTACAATTTCATGTAGTTGCGACACAAATCGAATTGTGACACAATGCACAACAAAGGGGGAAATACGTCTCTTGCGTAAAAATCGAAAATCTTGGAAAATGAGACTATACCGCCTAATAAAAGGGAGCAGAATATGTCTAAATATAGAAATAGTAAGATTGAATTTTCACCCGTCCCACTTAAAACCCTGGTGCCCGTGCCAACAGATATTGAAATCGCCCAGGCCCAGCAACCCAACATAAAAAATGTTTCCAAAATTGCAGAAGAGGTGGGGATTCTTCCAGAAGAGCTAGAACTCTACGGAAACCACAAAGCTAAGGTTCGCTTGGAGATTCTCGATCGGCTCAAGGATGTACCAGATGGCAAATATATTGATGTAACTGCCATCACTCCAACCCCCCTCGGTGAGGGTAAAAGCACCACCATGGTTGGTCTCAGTGAAGCCCTGGGTGCTCATCTTGGTAAGAACGTCTTTACCTGCATCCGCCAACCCTCGCAAGGCCCGACTTTCGGTATCAAAGGTGGCGCAGCCGGTGGTGGTTACAGCCAGGTTGTTCCTATGGAAGATTTCAACCTGCACCTGACAGGTGATATTCACGCCATTACAGCCGCAAATAACCTGTTGGCAGCGGCAATTGACACTCGCATGTACCATGAATCCCGCCAGAAGGACGAAGCTCTATTCCGACGCTTATGCCCTCCCGCCAAGGATGGTAGTCGTACATTCGCCCTACCGATGCTCAAACGCCTCAAGAAATTGGGAATTAATAAGACTGATCCCAATGATCTGACTGAAGAAGAAATCACCCGCTTCGTACGTCTCGACATTGATCCCGAGACCCTGACCTGGCGCCGTGTCGTTGATATCAACGATCGCATGTTACGCGGAATCACCATTGGCCAAGGTCCGAAAGAATCAGGTTTCACACGCGAGACCGGTTACGACATCACCGTTGCCAGCGAGATCATGGCTATCCTGGCCCTGACCAGCGATCTGGCCGATATGCGCGAACGCTTCGGCAATATCGTAATCGCTACCAACAAGGCTGGCGAAGCCATCACCGCCGAAGATATCGGTGCCGCTGGCGCGATGACCGTCTTAATGAAGGATGCCATCATGCCTACTCTGATGCAGACCTTGGAAGGCACCCCTGCCTTTGTCCATGCCGGGCCATTTGCTAATATTGCTCATGGCAACAGCTCTATCATCGCTGATAAGATCGCCCTCAAGTTGGCCGATTACGTGGTGACCGAGTCTGGTTTCGGCGCTGACATAGGCATGGAAAAATTCTTCGACATCAAGTGCCGCTACTCTGGCCTGATCCCCAACTGTGTAGTGCTGGTTGCCACCGTGCGCGCGCTCAAGATGCACGGCGGCGGCCCGGCAGTTAAGGCTGGCGCTCCGCTAGCTCCTGAATACACTGAAGAAAATCTTGAACTACTGGAAGCTGGCATGCCCAATCTGCAAGCACACATCGAGAATGCCATGAGTTTCGGCATCCCGGTGGTGGTAGCAGTCAACAGTTTCAAAAATGACACTCCCGCTGAGGTTGAACTGGTCCGCAAATTTGCTATTGCGGCCGGTGCTGAAGACGCTGTGGTCTCCCGCCACTGGATGGAGGGCGGTAAGGGCGCAGCCAAGCTGGCCAAAGCAGTGGTCGCCGCTTGCGAAAAACCCAGTGATTTCAAATTCCTGTACCCTCTCAAGGGTACCAGCATCAAAGACAAGATCGAAACCATCTGCAAAGAAATCTACGGCGCTGACGGCGTAGAATACTCGGAAGAAGCCGAGAAGAAGATCGATCTCTACACCAGGCTGGGATTCGATGAGCTGCCGATGTGCATGGCCAAGACCCACCTGAGCCTTAGCCACGACGCCAAGCTCAAAGGCCGACCCACAGGTTTCACCGTTCCTATCCGTGACCTGCGCGCCTCCGTCGGAGCAGGATTCATCTATCCACTCCTGGGCGAGATGAGCACCATGCCCGGTCTGCCCACCCGCCCCGTTTACTACGATGTCGATCTCGACCTCGAAACCGGACGCGTGCTTGGCTTGTTCTAAGTTAATCCGAATCAAAAAAGGCAACCCGATTGGGTTGCCTTTTTTTTGTTTGGACCAATCATTCTTTTGCGTCAACAGAATAAATCATCCCTCGCTCACTGGAATAAATCAACGACACTTCGGCAATCTCTGCTAATAATTCTGGTGGGACAACGTGATTAAACTCGTTAGGCAGGAACCACAGGATATATCCAAGTTTATCACCCGGCCAACCCTGGTACTGTTCACTGATAATCGCCATGTCCATGTCGATGCTGGAGCGTGGCATCAAGGGCGCCGAACGGCG
Organism: uncultured Anaerolineaceae bacterium; assembly: GCA_964500655.1. Classification (GTDB taxonomy): domain Bacteria; phylum Chloroflexota; class Anaerolineae; order Anaerolineales; family Villigracilaceae; genus JAABUE01. The sequence continues at coordinate 2,441 of CAZCPP010000258.1, forward strand.
CGTGTAAAACCATATCCCATCGGCGTAGTTGCTGTAAAAATAGGCTTCTGGGTTATCTTTCACTAATTCCTGTATTACCGGGATGGCGGGATTCTCGTTGAAAAAGCGATTGTTGTAATAGTTGTAATTGCTGGTTTCGCCATTTTCCATTGAAATGGAAATATATTTATACATACTGTAAGATGGGTATACCAAAAGCCACACTCCAAACAAAGCAGCAAATGCTACTCGGCTTTTGTTTATATCAATCCGCAAGCGAGAAAGCAATAATGTGTCCAAGGTAATGAACAAAATTGCAATTACGGAAGCCAGAAAACCGACGTAGTAACGATCCGAATACGGATCCAAGTGATCACGCGTGACCACCGTAAGCGCCAGGCCAACGGACGAAAGTGGTAGAAAAGCCACCACCGGGAAAACCTTTGGTCGCCCCATCGTCCGCCACCAGTTGGCCCAATCCTGACTCCGGGCTATGACGATTAAAAGCAATAGCACTACGCCCATCACAATTAACGGGTTGTACAAGATGACATTCAAACGTGGATGATATGGCAAAAACCAGTGCATCATCTTCGTCAGGGAAAACTCAAAATTCATCCAGGGATCTAAAGGGGGCGAGTCATTACCCCAAAAGGTATGGAACTGACGAATATTGTGAAAATATATCCAGCTCCCCACAAGTACCAGCGATAAGACCATCAAGAAACTATCACGCAGGAACAACCACCACTGTTTCCAGCGTGCAACCAGGATCACCAGTCCACCCATTGCGATCAGACTAGCCCCCAGCCAACGCTGTAGGGTGGCAAGGGCTGCGCAGGTAATCATCACCCACAACGTAGCCATGGATTTCCTACTCATATAACGATTTGCAGCCAATAAAAAAACCAGCGAAAAGGTAACATAAAAAGGATCTGAAGAGACATTGGCATGGATGCGCACCGATGATTCTGATATCAGCACGAACAGTCCCCCAAGATAAGCATAGATGGGTTTTTCTCGCAAAGCTTCATAGACTAACATCCCCGCTAAAAACACGTTGGTCATCATTACTAGAAGGTTGAAATACCAGCCAGATACAAATACATCCCAGCCCGTCAACGAACTAATCCCAGCCAATAAAAGAGGGTAGAGTGGTGGCCAGTACACCAGGGGTCCCCCGGAATGATCGTAAAATCCACGCCCGGCCAGCAAGCTCTCGGCAGTGGACATATTCTTGGCTGCATCTGCTGATACGCCCGCTCCATAAAGTGACGTGGCAAGCAATACCAGAACACCGCCAGCAATAGACAGTATGATCAAATAATAGACAATGGCTTTGTAATTGCGCATCGACCGCAGATTCTACCATGAGGCCAATTTGTGTCTATAATTAGGATATGGAACTCGACACCACATCCCTGACCATTTCAAATGTCTTACAAGATAAAGAAGTCCGCCTCGGACTCACCCAGGCATGCTACCGTCAAATCGACCGTCTCGAACCGACAATTAATGCTTTCATCACCATCATGCCCAGGGAAGAGAATTCTGAAGACAAAAAAGGGGTACTTGCTGGAATCCCCATCGCTGTAAAAGATCTCTACGAAACCGCTGGCGTACGAACCACATCTGGTTCATTATTTTTCAAGGATTACATTCCAAAACAAGACGCAAAAGTCGTTAGCAAGCTCAAATCTGCGGGGGCAGACATCATTGGCAAGACCAGCACACATGAGATCGCCCTGGGTATTACTAACATCAATCCACATTTTGGTACCCCCCGAAATCCCTGGGACACCACCCGCATCACCGGTGGTTCCTCAGGCGGCTCAGCGGCAGCGGTAGCGGCTGGTATGTGTATGGCTGCCTTGGGTAGTGACACAGGTGGATCGATTCGCATTCCAGCTTCGTTGTGTGGCGTGGTTGGGCTCAAACCTACATATGGACGAATTAGCTTGCGTGGAATACTCCCCCTTTCATGGAATTTAGACCACGCAGGGCCACTGACCCGTTGCGTGAAAGACGCCGCCCTGCTATTGCAACTGCTAGCAGGTTACGATGAGGAAGATCCATCTTCAGTGGATGTGCCTGTAAATGATTACTTGAAAGAAATTGAAGCCGGAATAGAAGGTTGGCGCATTGCACTCGTGAAGGGAGATTTCATCAAGGTCAGCCAATCCGAAGTAATAACTGCTGTGCATTCTGCAGCCCAAGTTTTCGAAGAATTGGGGGCAGTGGTGGAAGAGATTGAAATTAATTGGCTACACGAAGCAGCGCTTGCGAATGGCCAATTAACTCTATCGGATGGGGCAGCATTTCACAACGAAAGACTGGCTCAACAGCCCGAGCTTTTCGGCACAGATGTACTTCAGAGACTGGAAGAAGGTCGTGACCGCTCGTCAAGTGAGTACGCGCGGGCGAAACGGAAGCAGGTTGAACTGAGACGACGAAGCGAATTATTCTTCCAGCAATATGATGCAATTTTGCTACCCTCCACACCCATCACTGCCCTGCCGATCGATGAAATTCAAAATTCAGCCAGCCAAGCCCCGGCATTGACGAGGTTTACCGCACCCTTCAACTTAACCGGCCTGCCCGCGTTGTCCGTGCCTTGTGGTTTTTCTGCAGAGGGCCTGCCAATCGGTTTACAAATTGTATGCGCTCACTGGCAGGAGGCGAAACTCCTGTGTACTGGACACGCCTTTGAGGGGGCAACAGAATGGCATAAACCAAAACCGAAGTTATAAAAGAACATCCCCCTTTCTTATTGAGAGGGGGATGTTCTTGAACGAGAAACACATTTATTGTGGGTCCGGGCAGGCGCCGAGATCAACCTGGTAAATGGTGCAGCCATCACCGCCAGAGGGGGCAGGAGCAGCACAACAGTTATTGGTAGGATCGTATCCTTGACCATCCGGACACTGACCAGTTCCCATCTGCAAGGCAGGAGCGGAGCAAGCACTGTTACAGACTTTAAGGTCATAAGACCAGAGTTGTTTGCTGGTCACTGAATGGCAGGTGACGCGCATATTGCCATCACTATGCATCTGATCGACACATGCCATATCAGGGTCCTGTGATTCATAGGTCGTACCTGCAGGTGCTGACATAATGGCATAAGGAACCTTTTTTATGCAATATGCTTTGTCTAGCATTTTTACTTCGGGGGCTTCACAACCTGTTGGAGCAGCCGCACAGGCAGGAGCATATTGCGCTTGGGTTGGTTGGGGAGTGGCCGGTTCAGCGGGTTGGACTGGTTCAGCCGGAGCTGGTGCAACTGGTTGAACCACGGGCGGTTGCTCTACAACGGGGGCAGGTTCGGGGGGAGCTGCGCCTCCACAAGCTGATAGCAAGAAAAGGGTTGTTAATGCAAAAACGAACAAGATACGATTGGTTTTCATAATTTTCTCCTTTAAGGGTTGTGCTATCCAGACTGGTTTATATTCGCTGGATAATTCCGCACGATATACATGAATATATCTCACTTTGTCACAATTTGACATCCCCCAAACATGCGATGACCAATGGGGGATGTGATTATTGTGACCTATTTTACACTACTTTATGACCAGTTCAACAATAAAATTTAGGCTCTCTGGTAGTTAGCAAGGTCGCCCCCATATCTGGGGGGTAGTACAAT
>CAZCPP010000259.1:0-6054 GCA_964500655.1 uncultured Anaerolineaceae bacterium
GACCTTGAACGGGGAAGGCTCTCCCAAAAATCGGTTTTTCGACAGTCTCGTTGGGTGGTTGTTTTTCAAATATTTGAAATTCATTTACTTCCCCGGCAGAAAGTGTGGGCGAGGAACGGTCGAGAGTCAGATAACCAACGCCCACATCGATCAGTCGCCGGACTCGTTCGACCAGATCGTTCAGGATTGGTTCGGCGATCAGCATCTCACCGGCAGAAATGACCATCGGCAAGAAGTCCAACCAAACGGCAAGGTCCGTCAATGACATGCGAATCACATCCACGATGGATTGGTCGTCCACTTTCACGAGGCGGCTTTCCGGGCGCAAGCGTGTTCCGTTACAGTCCGGGCAAACCTGCTGGTGGAACAGCTTTTCCATTTTGGCACGATAGGTCGGGTCATTGGCATGCTCGTCGTAGCGACGCAGCAGGTTGGTGACAACGCCTTCAAAGCGCCCGTTAGCGTTGGTCTTTGGAGCCTCTTTATCCGGATAGTAACGCTTGAACTGCGGACTGTTCATTCCATACAATAGATAATCCCGGACTGCGGGAGCATACTCGCCAATCGGCAGGTCAGGATCGAAGTCAAAATCGAAGTATTTGGCAGCTGCATTTAATACCCCGCCACCGTAATGGTTGATGTGGAACTCTTCCCAACCAATGACCGCGCCCGCATTGATGCTGCGGCTTTCGTCGATCAACTGTGACAAAATCGGTTCATGCGTAGTTCCCAGGCCGGTGCAGGTCGGGCAGGCTCCGTCTGGTTTATTGAAGGAAAAGCTTGACATACTCATTTCCGGGAGGTGCGCATCGCAACCCGGGCAAATAACAACCTGAGCATCCGCCGGGGATTTATCATCCCAATCATCGCCATTGCTTGAATCAAAAGAAGGCGGCACAATCGCGCCACAAGTCGGGCAGGGGCGCTGCCCCAGACGGGCGAATAACACGCGCAGGTAGGTAAATACTTCAGTCACAGTACCGACCGTGGAGCGTGGGCTATGGTTGGTCAGATGCTGATCAACACTGATGGATGGGGACAGGCCAAGGATGGAATCAACCGCCGGTTTGCTGACTGCATCGGTCACCAGGCCGAGCGATTCCATGTATTGGCGCTGCCCCTCTTTATGCAGGGTGTCGAAAGCCAGGGTAGATTTACCTGAACCGGACAGGCCCGTAAAAACCACCAGCTTGTTCTTCGGAATGCTGAGCGAAACGTTTTTGAGATTGTGCAAGCGTGCGTTTTTGATCGTGATGTGGTCGTACATAAGGGCTCCTGTTTCTTCGTTAGTGTGATTACATTTTTATTTTACAACCCTGGTGTATTAATGGAGGGTTTCAAGATTATTAATAAAAACACCTCCAAACTAACTGTTCAGAGGTGTTTTGCAACAAGTTCTTGGTAAAACCCTGGTTATTAAGTGGAGGGTTAGGCGGTATCGGCGTAATCCTGCTCTTTTGACTGATACCGGGCGAGGGTATTTTCGATCTGGGCAACAAGAGCGTGCGCATCCTGTTTAAGTTGGGTTAATGTGGTCAACCAATGGTCTGTCACGTAAAGAATATCTTCCTCAGGTTCAGGCGTATCCAGCGCCAAACGCAATTCTTTTGTTTCCCCCGCATTGAGTTTGGTCAACATACGCAGTATGGACATCATGCTATATCGAGAGCGAAGCAACATACGGATAACGCGCAAGCGCCCGATCTCATTCGGGCCGTAAAGCCTGTACCCGTTAAATGGATTGCGCGGAACTTCGATCAATCCATTGCGCTCCCAGTTGCGCAACTGATCAATGGTTACATCCAGCAAGCTAGCTACTCCTCCAATTTTCTGTGGATTTGAAGTTGGATCAGGTAAAACACCCGCGACCCAACGTTGCAAATATTGAACGGCAGCTTCAGCCTGAGCCCGTTCAACCTGAACCAGTGAGACCAAGCGATAGGCCAGTTCCAATGCGCCTCCAAGGTCACCTTTTGCGCCCTGGGCAATGATGTCATAAGATGTAGCACGTACATTGCCTCTTAGCCAATTGAATTGCATGGCCTTGCGCACAAGCAAAATCTGGTCAAGGTGTTTCTGCGTGAAACGGCGATAGCCATTAAACGGATTACGTTCCACCGGCGGCAAATAGCCCCATTTTTCATACAGCTGCACGGTGTTAGGGTGAACATCCGCGGCTTTGGCAAGATCTGAAGTACGCAGGTATCGTTTTTGACTCATTCTAGAGGTCCAATTCATTATATGCCAAAAACAAAGGGTCTCACGCCTGCTGGCATGAGACCCAATCTCAAATCATAACCTTAGTTCGTTTATGTACCTTCTTCCCAGGAATTCAGGTATTTAACCTGTTCATCGGTCAGTACATCGATATCCACACCCATGGCTTCTAGTTTGATGCGCGCGATCTCGGCGTCAATTTCTTCGGGCACGGAGTAGACGGTCTTCTGCAGTTCATCGGCATTCTTAACCATGTACTCGGCAGAGAGCGCCTGATTAGCGAAGGACATGTCCATAACGGAAGCAGGATGACCTTCGGCAGCGGCGAGGTTGATCAAGCGTCCCTCGCCCAAAATGTGGATACGGCGTCCATCGGGCAGGTCATACTGTTCAACGAACGGGCGTACCAGTTTGGGATCCCCAGTTGCCATTTTGGCCAATGAGGGGATGTTGATCTCAACATTGAAGTGACCGGAATTGGCAACAAGCGCACCGTCTTTCATGACTTCGAAGTGGTGCTTGTCAACCACGTTTATGTCGCCGGTCAGGGTGCAGAAGATATCGCCGATCGGGGCGGCTTCCATCATGGGCATAACGCGGTAGCCATCCATGATAGCTTCGAGCGCCTTGAGCGGATCGACTTCGGTGACGACAACATTGGCGCCCATACCACGCGCACGCATGGCCAGGCCGCGCGCGCACCAGCCGTAGCCAGCCACGACAAAGGTCTTGCCTGCCAGCAGTATGTTGGTCGCGCGGATGATACCGTCAATAGTGGATTGGCCGGTGCCGTAGCGGTTGTCGAAGAAATGCTTGGTCATGGCATCATTGACGGCGATGACCGGGAATTCCAGCATTTTGTCGGTAGCCATTGCGCGCAGGCGTATAACACCGGTGGTGGTCTCTTCGGTACCGCCAACAATTTCATCGAGCAGTTCGCGGCGGTCTTTGTGAATAGTGGAGACCAGGTCCGCACCATCGTCCATGGTCATGTGCGGTTTGTGGTCGAGGGCTGCACCGAGGTGTTTGTAGTACGTGACGTTGTCTTCCCCTTTAATGGCGTAGGTCGGTATTTCGTACTGATTGACCAGTGCGGCAGCCACATCATCCTGCGTGGAAAGCGGATTGGAGGCAGTCAGCACAATGTCCGCACCACCGTCTTGTAATGCGACCATCAGGTTGGCGGTTTCGGTAGTAACGTGTAAACAGGCCGAAACTCGCAATCCCTTGAGCGGTTTTTCTTTGGCGAAACGCTCGCGGATCTGGCGCAGGACGGGCATTTCTCGCTCGGCCCAGTCAATGCGGCGACGGCCGCCTTCGGCCAGTTCAATATCTTTGATATCGTAATTACTCATTTATTTCTCCTTATAACCTTTCGGAGTGCAGACGTTAGCCTGTTTACGTATGCAAGCAGACTGAAGTCCGCGCTCCGGATTATTACTTTACTGCTTCTTGCAAAAATCTCCGAACTTGTTCGGACCATACGTCTCGAAGATTACGGAGTTTTGGTTCAAATATTTACGCAGCACTCTGTAACAGGCTGTTCAATTTACCTTCGTCATCAAAATGCTTACGGAACCGGGTAACAAATTCTTTGCATGTGTAGGCATGGTTCTGGGTACCATTCTGCTCCAACACGTAAACAGCGGCCAAGGAGCCAATCTGACCGCACAACTGCCATTCAAATCCACGGCTGTACCCAGCCAAAAAGCCGCCGCGGAAGGCATCACCTACGCCTGTTGGATCAATGATCTCATCTGGAGGTACGGTTGGGATGTGAATTTTTTCTTTGTCAGCGTAGAGGTCGGCACCATCCTTGCCATATGTAATGACCAGGAATTTAACACGCTCTAAAATCTGTTCCAAAGTCCAGCCGGTTTTCTTGGAGATCAACCCAAATTCATAATCGTTGCAAAACAGGAATTGTGCGCCTTCCATATCACGCGCCAGTTCTTCCCCTTCCAGGCGCAGAACTTGTTGACTGGGATCGTACAAATACGGGATTCCCAGTTCACGCGACTCTGCAGCGAACTTCGTCATCGCCCCCGGTTCATTCGGTGACACCAGAACCAGCTCCGGTTTCGAAGACAGATCCTTGAGCGATTGCGTTCCCGCGTGCCCCATCGCACCCGGATAGAACGAGGCGATCTGGGCATTGGCCTGGTCGGTGGTGGCAAAGAATGAAGCTGTATACACATTGGGGACAACTTCCATCAGGGAGGTGTCTATGCCTTTAGAATCAAGCCAGGCGCGGTATTCTTCGAAATCTTCGCCTACAGTAGCCATCACGCGCGGACGAGTACCTAGCAGGGCTATCGTATACGCAATGTTGGGAGCTACGCCACCGCGCTGGCGTGACATGGATTCAACCAGAAAAGACAGGCTGATCGATTCAAGTCGTTCCGGCAATATCTGTTCTTTGAACAGGCCGGGGAAGGTCATCAAGTAATCGTAGGCTACTGAGCCGGTGAGGAGTATGTCCATGTTTTATCCTATAGCGAGTGTCATTGCTTCATCGCTACATGCTTCGCAATGACACAGGTTAATTTTTATTCACAAATTTCGGTATGTTCACATCAAACGGCGGATATACAATGCCATTTTCGGTCACGATAGCAGTCACAAGGCGGTTGGGAGTAACATCAAAAGCCACGTTTCGAGCTTTCGCGCCGTCAGGCACAACTTGACGGCCTTTGAACTGCAGATCCAGGACTTCGCCCGGATCGCGCTCTTCGATGGGGATCAAATCGCCATGTGCGAGGGACATATCAATGGTAGAGGTTGGCACTACTGGGTAGAAGGGCACATCATTATCGTTAGCCGCAAGTGCCAGCATGTAGGTACCAATTTTGTTGGCGACATCTCCGTTTGCAGCGGTACGGTCGGAGCCGACAAAACATTTCTGTACTTGTCCGCTTTTCAAGAAATGACCAGCCATGTTATCAGAAATGATCTCATAGGGGATGCCGTATTGTTCCAATTCCCAGGCTGTCAGGCGTGCACCTTGCAAGCGAGGTCGGGTTTCGTCCACCAGCACGTGGATCTTTTTACCCTGTTCCCAGGCGGTATGGATAACACCGAGGGCAGTGCCCCAATCCACGGTGGCGAGGGAGCCAGTGTTACAGTGATGGATAACGGTGTCACCATCCTCGATTAGTGTTGCGCCGTGCTCGGCCATACGTTTGTTGATCTCCACATCTTCATCGGCAATGCGTTGAGCTTCTTCAAGAACAAATTCACGCAAATCATCTGCTGATTTTCCCTCACCCTCCGCCCTCTCCCATTGGGAGAGGGAACCAATTATTCGATCCAAAGCCCAGGCTAGGTTGACGGCTGTGGGACGAGCAGCTTTCAGAACACCGGATGCGGCTTTTAAATCGGTCAGCAGGTCCGAGATCGAGTTTGATTCGGATTCGCGCGCCGCCAGTGCCAGGCCAAATCCCGCTGCTGCGCCAATTGCGGGAGCGCCACGAACAACCATGTCAGTAATGGCCTGCGCAACAGTTTTGTGATCATGATAAGCTAATACTTCGAATACGCTGGGGAGATAGCGTTGATCGATCATTTTGAATTCGTCGGTTTCGTAATCCCAGAAAACAGTTCTCATAGCATATATCCAGATAATTTTCTCGCGTAAAGAACAAGTTGCGGGCACAAATCGGCGCTCTCGCGAGAGAGCGCCGTTGTGAGCGGGAGTAGTTTAACATGGGAGAGACAGATTGTCAAAGATGTAGTGAAAAATCAGTTGTAGAAAATCCCCGTAAATAAAGAACAAAAGTCATATTACTAACCTTGCACTTTAAGAACTAGACAGAGCCAATTGACTGCATATCTGCT
>CAZCPP010000260.1:0-6034 GCA_964500655.1 uncultured Anaerolineaceae bacterium
TGGCTCTATCCATTGCAGACAGGACGGCCAGCACCGAACTCATGCTTTCGTTCGAACCTTCGGTCAATTGTTCGACCAGTTCGTCATCACTGAGCGGTGTGGCCGGCTCCACTGCGTCTTCGCGCAGCGAACGGGGCGGGGGCCAAAGGCTGTCCATGCTTGAATCTTCTTTGCCATTTCGAAAACCTCCTTTGTTGGGATCACATGCTTTGATTGGGAATGAACTTGTAAAGCTGGGAAAACCCCAACATGGAACAGTATAGCCAGTCTCCCCGCGACGATACAACTACCCTTACCAGGCGAAATCCCTACGTAGTTGACAACTGCGCAACGACTCCCCATCGTTCCCTTGACGCGCACTCTACGGGGGCATCCTTTCCGACGCGGAAGCGCGCACTACGCCTACGCACAACAAACAGCGGCACAGGCATAATGAAAATGCTTTGATATCTGAAGCGGGAGTATCACCCAAGGAGGGGCCAAAAAATATCCAATTTTTGGAGATCATTACAAGTGGCTCTTTTTATCCCTATATTCGTGACCCCGCCTAAAAATGCAAACAGACGGCCTGAGGGGGGCAGGTCGCCTGTTTGCTCGGATATTATACTATATTATTCATTGCGCCTGAAGTGATTATTCCCTCGAAATACACTATTTCCAATCCCCGGCCAGATGCGCAACACTCCAAAGATAGCCCGCACGGAAACCCAAATCCCGACTACGATCCACACCCACAAGAGTGAATTCATACCGATGAAACCCAGCAACCAGATCCCGCCAAAGCCAACCATCGCTGCTACGACCATGGCATTGCGTAGAAAGCGATAGTCTCCAGTTCCCCAGTGTACCCCGTCTGTGAGAAAGGCCAGGGAACTGACCGGTTGGCTGATAGCGGAAGCAGCCCAGGCTGGTATAAAGATGCGTATTGCAGTCTCCGGAACCAGGAATACGATCACCGACTCGCGCCCCCACCACATTAACAGGCCCAACCCGATACCGGTCCAAAGGCTCCAGCCTGCCCCTACCCATACTACATTTCTGGCCCAATGCATGGCTTTTCGGCCCACAAAATAACCCACCAACGATTGGACGGTGGAAGCGTAGGCATCCAACGCCAATGAGGTAAATCCGTAAATCTGACGGATTACCTGGTGCGCTGCGCCGGCATCTGCGCCGATGCGGGTGGCAGCACGGGTTGTATAGGCCAGGAAAAACGTCAACAAGCCGGTGCGCACGAACAAATCACCGCCCACGCGCAACAGGCGAGTTACATCGCGCAATGTAAATGAAAATGACAAACCCAATTTCGCAGCCACAATCGTTACACCTACCAGGGCCCCTAGCCACTGACTGATGGTACTGGCCAGGGCCGATCCGGCTACCCCCATCGCCGGGAAAGGGCCGTTACCGAAGATCAGCAACCAGTCAAGCAAAACATTGAGCGCATTGACGCCTACCGCGATCCAGAGCGGTGTACGCATATCTTGTAATCCGCGCAACACCCCAAATGTAACCAACATCAGCAACACCGCCGGCGCGCCATAGAGCCGAATCTGCATGTAGCTGACCGCTTCTACTTGTATCAGTCCAGAAGCGCCCAATAATTCAGCCAACCAATTCAAACTCGGCAAGAGCAAGGCAATTAACATCAATCCAAAACTTAACCCCAGGGTCAATGCCAGGCTGGATATTCTCCCTGCCTGTTCAGGTTTCCCTTTACCATCCGCTTGTGCAACTTCTGTTTGTGCGCTGATGCCCAAGAAGTTAAATATCCAGAACAGACTGGAAAGAGCAGTAGTCCCTACGCCCAGAGCTGCGAGAGCAACCGAACCCAACGAAGCGACAAATGCCGTATCGACCAAGGCAGTGATTGGCTCGGTTGTCATTGAGATCAGAACAGGGATTGAAAGCGCCAGTAAAGTGCGGTGAGGATGGAGGGTGAAGGGGTGGGGTTGGTTAGTCATCCCGACATTGTAAATGAAATATTCTGTTTTTATGTTCCTCAAGCTCGCATACGGTACAATTCTGGCAGGATTTGATAATACAGGAGGAAGCTTCTATGGCCCAATTCGATATGTTCGACACTGATATATCCAAATTTCAACATGAAACCCTGGAAGAGTTGATTGCGGCCATGATGAACATGGACGACGATCCGCTGGCTGATGCAGGCACCAATGTGGTCATCAGCCGCGGAAATCCCAAGGCCAAGTTACTCATCATCGGAGAAGCTCCCGGCCCACAGGAAAACATACAGGGTAAACCCTTCGTCGGACGTGCCGGGCAATTGCTCGACAAGATCCTGGGGGCCGCTGATTTCGATCCTGAAGAAGATGTTTACATCACCAACTCGGTTTTTCGTATGCCTCCCGGCGATGGCGGCAAGGCATTTCGTAAGCCCACCAACGAGGAGATCGAATACTATCGCCCTTATGTTTCCGAGGTTATTCGTTTGGTGGACCCACACATCATGCTGCTGACCGGCAACGTCGCCTGTCACTCGCTCCTCAATCAAACCGGTATTACCAAGCTTCGCGGTCAATGGACCCAATCCAACCACCGCTGGATCATGCCAATTTTCCACCCTTCCTACCTGCTGCGTAATCCCTCCAAAGCGCCTGGTTCACCAAAAGCCCTGATGTGGGAGGATATCCGCGCAGTGCGGGTGAAATTTGACCAACTATCTAAGCAATAACCTTGCGAAGGTTTAGAACCTTCGCAAGGTCATAAATTAAACCAAGGACGAGTGTTCGCATCGATATGGAAATTTTGTCTGCTTCTGAACAACTTATCGCTCAAAATTCCCAATATATCTCTGCTTTATAGCATTACTTACGTTATAATTTCCTACGCATGAGCACTCGCAACAATGAACAATGGCTCTCTGACCTAAGTGCAGAGGGCGAACAAAAAGAAGCCGCACTAGTAGATTTGCGCGCTGTTATTGCGCGTGGTTTGCCATATGCACTATCTCGCTGGCTATCTCCTAGCTCACCTCAATTTGAAGCATTATCTGAAGAGGTTACCCAGGAAACGCTTTTGCGTGTGCTTGATCAGATGCACACTTTTGAGGGACGTAGCCAATTCACCACCTGGGTGCACAAAATCGCCATCCGCATTGCGCTGACTGAGTTACGCCGTAAACGCTGGCAGGACTCATCCCTGGATGAAATGTTAGATAACGAGGAAATACCTGTTTCACCAAGTATTTTGGAAGATCCACGCGCAACGCCCGAACAAACCGCCGAGCGTGCCGATATGATAGAACGCGTTCGCCGCGTGATCGACGAAGAACTGACCGAGCGCCAACGAAGCGCATTGATCATGCTTGGAATGCAAGGTATGCCAATGGAGGAGGCTGCCCGGCGCCTCAACACCAATCGCAATGCGCTATACAAACTTCTCCACGATGCACGTTTGCGTCTCAAGCAGCGTTTGCAAACTGAAGGTCTAGATGCGCAGGAAGTCCTGGCCGCATTTGAGAGTGGGTAAGAAAGCCCTCTAAACCCACGTCATAACATTGGTTCTTATGAATATCAAGCAAATTTTTCTAAAATTAACCCGCAAGCTACGTGGAGAGCCTGAATTTCCCGATCAAGTTATCTACAGGCTTATCAGCAGGCTGGAAAATACGCGTGAAGATGAACTCTCTTGCGACGAAGTTTTCGCATTGGTAGATGAGTATGTGGAAGCCAGTCAGCGTGGGGAAGATGTGGGTAATCTTAAGCCACTTCTTCGCCATCACCTGGATATGTGCCAGGAATGCGGAGAAGAGTACGAAGCCCTGCTTAAGGTGTTGGAAGGCACAATTTCGAACTAACCCACTCCCCTAAAAAAGCCAACAGGCTGCCAAATGGCAGCCTGTTTTTTTACTTTTGATAGATTTTCTCACCCGCATGGATAGGAACCTTTAATCGGTTCTCTGGGGGCGTCAACGGGCAAGACCACATTTCATTGTAGGCACAATATGGGTTGTAAGACAGGTTGAAATCCACCCGAAAATGGTCATCAGGTAGCGGCTCTGGTTCGAGATAGCGTCCAGCCGGATATGTCTCTTCTCCAGCTAGCGAATCGGCAAATGGTAAAAAGTAGCCATGATCGCTGGCATAAAGAGTAAGTTCTGTTTCTTGCCCATCTACCGAAAATTTGAATTTCCCGTAGCGAGTATAGATCTGAGTCTGACCCGTCGAAGTTTGTATTACAACCTCTTGTTGCTCTGGAAACTTTTCAAGTTCAACATCGAGCAATAAGTTGGGATTCTCGTCAAAATAATCCAACCCGTGAAAAACTCGCTTCTGCTCGGCAGTAAGCGGACTTTGGGGATGGTTTGCAAAGAAATCGTCTTTGTTGGCGCGAAATTCGTGTATTTGGCTCATTCTACCTCCAAGTAACTTGTATAAATTAGATCATTCCTGTCTAAAATATCTTACGCCGGGTGATTTAAAACATACAATCCATAAGGCTCTTGCCATTTCATACATCTTGTGCTATTTTTACCAACATGACTGAAGATCAGAAAACGGTGATCGTTGTCGAAGATGAACCGGATGCCGCCGAACTTTTCGCCGAAATGATGCGCGTTAGCGGCTTTCGAGTCCTGAAAACCTTTAGCAGTACGCCGGCTATCTCAATGATCGCTCAAGAACTCCCCGATATAGTTATCCTGGACATCATGATGCCGGATGTTTCCGGGCTGGAAGTATTGCGCTTTATGCGCCGGGAACCACATCTTAAATCCACACCGGTCATTGTTATCTCAGCCCGGGGCATGCCCTCCGATATTAAAGAAGGTCTTGATGCTGGGGCTACCCTTTACCTGACCAAACCTGTTGGCTACCTCCAATTGAAACGATCTGTCGATCAAGTTATGGTTGAACAAGAACCGGATAATCCATCAACAGACTTGCAATCCTAATTTTTATGAGTTTACTGCGCGCATTCATCGCGGTTGAAATTCCTCACGAAATCCATAGGGCAATTGAACGCAATACGGAAAAGTTACGGAGCACGCTTTCCCCGTCACTGGTGCGCTGGGTGCCAATTAACAACGTCCATCTTACAATGAAGTTTCTGGGAGATATCTCTCCCGCTAACGTGGACATCCTGGCGCATATGCTTAGTTTGGAAGTCAGCCAGCACTCACCCCTTAAGATACAAATCGGAAATCTGGGAGTTTTCCCCAATATAAAGAGACCGCGCGTAATCTGGATCGGGCTTCAAGCCCCAATCAGTCTTGAGGCGCTTCACCGCGGGATCGAAGCCGCTGCCGCTACAGTGGGATATCCCGTCGAAAAGCATCCTTTCTCGCCCCACCTGACAATTGGCCGCGTTAAAAAGAACATCGGCTCGACTGGAATACAACAAATCCGGAATGCTTTGCAAAATACAAAGATTGGTCCATTGGGAAGCGCCAAGGTGACTGATGTCCATCTTTTCAAAAGCGATTTACAACCGTCTGGTGCAGTTTACACTCGTTTGCATTCTGCGCAGCTGGGAGAACCATGAGCAATCATGTCATTGCAATCTCTATCAACCTCCCAAGGGAAGTGGAGGAGACAATTTTCGCTTTAAGGGTTATATAAGTTTACTGCGGCAGCTACGCTGCCTTGTAAAGACAAATCTAAAGCATTGAGGTGACACCTGAACACACTTGAACTGGCCCGCTCCATCGTCAACGCCCTGGAAGAGAAAAAGGGCGAAGATATCATGTTACTCGAATTGAAAGAGATCACATCTCTGACAGATTACTTCGTCCTATGTAACGGCACAACAGACCGCATGCTTAACGCCCTGGCTGATACGGTCGTGGACGACATGCGCGAACAGCATAAGAAGAAAGGCCGATTGGAGGGCCAGGCTCGCGATGGCTGGTTGATCGTTGATTATGGCGATGTGATTGTGCATCTTTTCTCACCTGATCGGCGCGGTTACTATAATCTGGAAGAGTTGTGGAGTGAGGGTAAAATTTTGCTGAAGGTGCAATAAAATCAAGGAATGCTTATCAATGAGATAAGTTCAATCTATTATCTATATT
>CAZCPP010000261.1:0-6017 GCA_964500655.1 uncultured Anaerolineaceae bacterium
AGACCATAGTAGTGCCCATCCCAGAAGTTGGTCGAGAGTGGACCGGGAAAGGTCTTTGCAGCAATCTCTTCGAAGTCAGGCATCACACCATCCAACTGCATCAGCGCGTCCTGGTCAGCGAACTCGGAGACCCAGGCGATATCCATGCGGGCTGTGTCGGGTGCCGAACCGCCAGCCAACCCTGTCAGGATGGCTGTCTTGAAATCGTCGTAGGCATACCGGGTGGTTTCAACCTTAATACCTGGGTTGGCAGCTTCAAAAGCGGCTACGACTTTCTCAAGTTGCTCGGTCTCCGCATCACTCATGGTGTGCCAATATGTGATGGTAACGGCTTCCTCTTGCACGATGTTCTCAGCCGGTGCGAAAGCGGCTAAGACAAACATCGTAACCAATGAGATGCTCAGAATCAGCATAATTCTCTTTGTAATTCTCATTTCAAACCTCCGGAAAATTTTTCATATTGATTGATTTTTTTTCTTTGTCTCGGATATTCTCTATTCGCTTACAGGCCACCTCCTTTTGAGTTTACAACTTTCTTCAATGAGTGAATAATCTTCGGCAAAAAAAGTGGAAAATCTCATTATGAACTCGAACCTTTGCCGCGCTCAATGGGCGACTTGAACAATTCTTGCAAGATCAGGCTGGCCGCGCCACGCGCCCAGGCATCATCTTCCCAAACATCCAGCCGGATTTCCGTGTCCTCTACCAACCCCGGCATGACATGTTGGCTGATCGATGCACGCATGGGTGCAAACAACAACTCTCCAGCCCGTACTCCCTCTCCACTGATGATGATTTCTTCAGGGCTGAGAACATTGATCAAGTTGGCAATGCCATAGCCCAGTCTTTCTCCAGCTTGTTCAAAAATCGCTTGCGCTGATGGATTGCCATCGCTGGCGACTTCGACCAATGCATCAATCGTTTCTACATCTTCCGCAATCTCACCGCTCGATGAAGCTTCCTCCGCCATGCGCAACAGGGCAGGGTCAGAAACGTAGGTTTCGATACACCCCCGTTTGCCACATGCACAGAGCGGTCCATCGGGGTCGAAAACTGTATGTCCAAACTCGCCGCCACCGCCGTTCACACCGCGGTAAAGCTGACCATTGACTACCATCCCCATACCAATCCCGCGTCCGACTGTAACGACAAGGAAATTATCAATCCCCTGACCAGCTCCAAATAACTGCTCATTCAGTGTGAGGGTGTTGACATCATTATCAATATGCACAGGCACTTGCAGGCGTGAGTAAAGCAGATCTTCTAAAGGAATATCATGCCAGCCAAATATCGGCGAATATCGCAAGACACCATTCCTGGCATCCACAATACCAGCTAACCCAATCCCAACGCCCAGGAGCTGCTCTCTATCGATTCCTGCCTCTACCACCAGTCTTTCTATAACACTCTCAAGCATATTCAAGGTGTTTTCCACAGAGAGGTCCTGGAGCTCCTCGGCGTGTTTGGCAATTATCGTGGCCTCCAGATCAGGCATGATCCTCCATCAATTTGATCCCCACTACATATCCACCGCGGGGATCTATTGCCAAGAGTATTGGCTTGCGACCGCCACTTGAGTCTCCTTCTGCCTTTTCGAAGATCAGGCCCTCATGGATAAGTTTGGCTGTGATACCTGTAACGGTAGCAGCACTAAGCCCAGTTAGCCTGGCAATCTCAGCGCGTGATATTGATCCCTGTGTTTTGATGGTATTCAAAACGGTGGATCGGTTTATAGCGCGGATCAGGTCGCGGTTTCCGAGAGGGTATTTTGCCATAGGGATACTTTATTCAATGAATAAAGTATATAAAATATAAAGCATTTTCAATTACTTGTCAAGTTGTTTTGTTGAATTTCAGCGGTGAAGAATACTATGCGGTTTTCTTTAAGATTCCGTTTTTCAGGCAAGTTTTCAATAAGTTGTTCTTATAAAACATGCGCAAGAATGCATTGAAATGCTCTTAAGTGGTAGGTATTCTTCATCGCTGGCAAACGGACGATGGTTGAGTTGAATTCAGGAGTAACTCGCTTATTATTGACGGCGAACTCATGAATTGCGACATAACCGGGCAAATAATCCTTGTGAATACCACGGAAGGGTCGCAGGAAATTGCGCAAGCCCGTCCAGCCGCCTTCATTGGAATTCACATTAACTTCACGAATGCCATCTCCATTATCATCACGAGCCCATTCATAGTTACTATGGCAGACCGTATACCGAACTCGCTTGAGACGATTGTAGCTGTTTAGCTCATCAGTGTACAAAATGGCATCAGGTTTTGTAAACTTCTCTACGAATGGACACAGAGTCTGGCCTTGGGTGTTTCTCACAACTCTGATACGGACTTGGCGAGACTGGCGACCAATGACTGAACAAAAAGGTGGTCGATCATTATCATACGTGCCCCTTCCCCGTCGCTTGTTCGCTCTTCTCCGGGGAGGATCATCTGGATCACCATGCCACACCCCTTTATTCCCCCGCATTCTGGAACAATTCGTCTGTTTCCGCCTTTGGCGTCCAGATCATCCAAGGGATCTTCGGGTTGCTCTTGTTCGGCATTCGTTTGCACTTCATGCCTCACTTCTATGATCGTCGTACGACTGATCCCCAGCTCTCTTGCCAGTTGGGCACTCGACTTGTTTTGACATATTCCCCGAAGAAACAGCACCGTTTGCTCCGGGTGAAAGTGGCGACCTTCAAACACCGTGCCACTGTACAGATTATAGATACCTTGGCAAGCTTTACATCGATACACATCTAGATCGCTGCGTTTTGTGCGACGAAACCATCGTGCTTGTTCTTGCCCAGCTCCACAATGCGGGCAGATCAAACCGCCAGGATGAAAATATGCCAGTATCCATTCTAGACAGGCTTCCCTGTCCATTAGTTCGGTAATTGGAAAGTCCATGCTGTTATTCTATCAGCACTTGTTCTGAACATGAGCCAACCCTGAAAATTCCTATCCCCGCTGCACACCTTCGGTGGGCAGGGCATTGCCGGAGGCATGCCCTTGGCAACGGAATTTTCCCCTTCGGGTCGGGTTTTACTCACACTTGGAACCCACGCAGCAAGCTGTGGAATATCCTGCGAAGCAGAATAATAATTTGGGGGCGAAAATTCTATTTTGAATTGAAGTGTGTCTAATTATTATAGACCCTTGACTTACTACAATAAAACCTGCTTGAGTACTTCATTTTGACCCAATTGTGACTTTTAATGGACATCTTGAATTATAATCAAAGAGATGTTCACATCATTGCTAAAACAAAACGACACATCCTATCGCGGCGATTGATCTACTCCACCTGGATTTAACCTCCTGGCTACACAAGTTGTCCCTTGATAGCAAAAGTAACCAGATGATGGAACTCATTGTGGAAGTGCAATCTAGAGGTAAGGAATGAGGTGATTCTATGCTTGGAACTTCCCCAACCAAAGCCAACCCCACCATCTTGGTGATAGATGATGCCCGCGCTAACTTAGATATGCTTCAAGGAATATTACTTGAACAGGGGTACAAGGTTCGCCCTGTTCTAAGCGGGGAACTGGCACTGCAGGCTGTCAGAGACGAACGCCCAGACCTGATCTTGCTCGACATTTGTATGCCCGAAATGGACGGCTATGAAGTCTGCCGAAAATTGAAAGCCAACCCGACCAGCCACGATATCCCGGTGGTCTTCATCAGTGCGGCGCATGAAAGTATTGATAAGGTCAAAGCATTTGAAATCGGTGCGGTCGATTTCATTCAAAAGCCTTTTATCCGAGAGGAGTTATTGGCACGCATTAAGACCCATCTATCACTTAGGCTACTTCAAATCGGTTTAGAAGGACAAGTTGCAGAACGCACCCGAGAACTGCGCGAATACCAGCAGGCGGTAGAAGGGTCAGCGGAGATGATCGCTGTTGTGGACCGGGATTATAAATATCGGATTGTAAATCAAGCATTTCTTCAGATCCGAAATAAAAGCCGGGATGAAGTTATAGGACAGTCCGTAGAAAAGGTGTTGGGCGCAGAGGCTTTCAAATCCATCAAGCCTTACGTGGACCGCTGTCTGGATGGGGAATCTCTGACCTATGAAATGACCCTTGAATATCCTGAACTTGGCGTGAGGAATCTTGAAGTTTCTTACCAACCATTAAGTTTCTCCAGCGAAGGTACTGATCGAGTTGTAGCAATCATTCGCGACATCACCGATCGAGTAAAAACGGAGGAGGAACACGCTCACGGCCAGCAGCTTTTGATCTCGCTCAGCAAGGCTACTCAAGCCGTGCAAGGCATCTTGGATCCAGAACAGATTTATGAAGCCATTGGGAATGAGATTAGCAAACTTGGCTATCACACCACAATTACACATCTGTCGGAAGATCAAACCCATCTTGAACTGGTCTATATGTCCTTCGAGTCAGACCTGCTCAAACGAGCTGAAAAGATGGCCAGGACTGCATCCGTTGGTTTCCGCTTTCCTGTTAAGCCGGGAGGAATCTTTGAATCTATCTTAGATTCTGGAGAAGCTAAACTCAGTGATTCCGGTGCTGACCAGATTTCAGAAGCATTGCCCAAGACTGCGCGGCGGATATCAAAACGCCTGGTATCCATATTGGACCTTGATCAGGTGATTTATGCCCCCCTGATGGTGGGTGAGAAAAAACGTGGTCTCTTAGCTGTTTTCGGTTCTGGGTTATCCGAAGCGGATATCCCTGCCGTTTCGGTTTTTGCGAATCAGGCGGGGATTGCCCTGCAAAATGCCATCGCGTCACAAGCGTTAGTCCAGAGTGAGGAGACCTATCGGAGCCTCTTCGAGGGTGCTAATGATTGCATTTTCCTCCTGGACCTCGATGGTGTGTACTTGGGGGCCAACCAAAAAACGCTGGATAAGCTTGGATACGAGCTAGATGAATTAATCGGGATGAGTGTCTACCAAACTCTCTCGTCAACAGAGTTAGAAAACACCGAGGAAATTATTAAGAAATTGGTGGCTGATCAACAGGTTGTCCCTTTTGTCACAGAGTTTCTGAAAAAGGACGGCGAAACCTTTCCTGGTGAGATAAGTATGTCCCTGGTGTACGATGATCAGGGTTCCCCTAGATTTATTCAGAGTATCGTGCGCGACATCACCAAGCGGGTGCAGGCGGAGCAGGCACTGCGGGTTAAGGATAACGCCATAGCGTCCGCCATTAACGCTGTTGCCATAGCTGACCTTGAAGGGAATCTGACCTATGTGAATCCCTCGTTTCTCAAACTGTGGGGATATGATGACGATCAGGAGGTGCTGGGACGGCTCGCTGTCGAATTCTGGCAGATGGAAGAGAAGGCTGAGGAGGTAGTGACTGCGTTGAGAGATAGGGGAGGGTGGACCGGTGAACTGGTCGCCAGGAGGAAAGATAGCTCTTGGTTCCATGCCCAGCTTGCGGCAAGCATGGTTACAGATGAGCTTGGCGAACCGATCTGCATGATGGCGTCATTTATGGACATCACCGATCGGAAAACCGCCGAAAACGCCCTGCGCGAAAGCGCAGAAAGGTACAAGGTGTTTGTGGAGGACAGCCCCGCGGACATCTGGCATTACGAGCTTCAACCGCCGATGCCGTTGGATCTGCCACTTGAAGAACAAATCGATTGGATATTGACAAAAACAGTTTTAGTGGAGGCGAACGAAGCATACGCTAAATTCTACGACAGACCAATAGATGAAATTCTGGGGAGTACTGTGTTGGATTCATATGTGGGAGATGAGATCAATGCAGCTGAAACGTTAAGGGATTTTATTCGTGATGGATTTAAACACAGGATGTATAAAGAAAGTGTACCGGTACCTGGAGGTAAGACTGCATCATTAATTCACAATGCTTCCAGTGTTATAAAAAATGATCACCTGGTGCGGGTCTGGGGTACATCAATTGATATCACAGAACAAAAGGAAGCAGAGCAGGCCTTACAAGAATCCCATCAATTACTGTCCACAGCAGAAAAGGTTGCCAGGGTAGGCAGTTGGAAATGGGACCTGGAAACAAATCAAG
>CAZCPP010000262.1:0-6001 GCA_964500655.1 uncultured Anaerolineaceae bacterium
GAAATGGGTTTTGTCCCATCATACATCATTTCACTAATTCCGGTAAACTCTATTGTATATGGACTATTCCAGGTATTTAGGTTTACCTGGACTCTTGGAGAAAGTACAATTCAATCCTTTATGGCAGCTGGGGTTGTTCATGCCCTTGCATTCATCTTTGTCATATTTCTCATTACCGGATCTGCTTTTGGGTTTATATGGATGGTAAGTAAAAGGCTAGAATTTGAATTAAAAGAGTTAGCCAACCAAGATCAATAAACAAATATTTTAAACCGAAGGGGGGTTGAAAACCTAGTCGTTCGAGAAATTTCTAAAATGCACCGGGATGGAACTACATTGGCAATCGGCATGATCGACATAGACCATTTTAAAGAAGTGAATGATCAGTTTGGACACCATATCGGGGATCAAACGCTCTCAAGCTTCGCCCATTTATTGCTACTTGCATAAATCGCTAAACTTCCAAGTCAGTTTTTTAGGGAAGAAATAAACTGTTGGGTCTAGATAATTACGCAATACTCTGTAGTTGGACAAAGCTTGAGAGCTCATGACATTTTTGGTCGAATTGGTGGCGAGGAGTTTATTCTCATTCTTCCACAAACTACATGCAACCAAGCAATAGAAATCGCAGAACGTCTCAGGAAACTCGTAGAATCTCATACGTTCAAATTTGAAAATCATAAAATCCAAATCACAGCAAGTTTTGGTGTGGCAATTTGTGGGCCTGACATTAACAGCCTAAAGGAATTAATGCCCTTCGCAGACAAAGCCCTTTACCAATCAAAGCAACAAGGGAGGAATAAAGTTTCCATTAATCCCACAACCTGCTCAGATCAAAGCGAAATACCCCACCAGCGTCATGCTTCTTGAGGTAGTTTGTCACTTGTAGGGCTTGATATTTTCAATTATTCTTATTTTAAATATCGACACATGAGCAAAACCGCTTCACTTTTCCGCCCCCATATCGCTTTGCCGCAAGACCATGGTTCTTGGGTATTTTTATTATCCCCATTGCTAATTGGGTTGTTTGCAGGTCAAGAAATTTCTTCTGCTTCCATAAGCTTAATAATTGCCGCCCTGGGGGCTTTTGTTTTGCGTCAACCCATTAGTATTGCTGTCAAAGCATATTCCGGACGCCGTCCACGCGCAGACCTGCCCACAGCGCGAAATTGGATATTAGTCTATGGCGCAATCATATTGCTGGCTATATTTGGATTAATTTCTGATGGCTTTATCTATATTCTTTACCTGATTATTCCCGGCATTCTAATATTTTCCTGGCATTTATATCTTGTCAGCAAGCGCACTGAACGAAAACAAGCGGGGGTAGAGATCCTGGCAACTGGAGTGCTCTCTTTGGCAGCCCCAGCAGCCTTTTGGATTGGTCAAGGTGGTTATGACATAATGGGATGGGCGTTATGGTTATTTACTTGGCTGCAATCAGCAGCCTCCATCGTGTATGCCTATCTCAGGCTTGAACAACGGACACAGATTGAGAACCCAGAAAGAAGCGAGCAGTGGAAGATGGGAAGACGTGCTCTGCAATACACATCCTTCAACCTGGGAATTAGTCTCATTCTGGGATGGGCTGCTTGGCTGCCACAATGGCTATTTATCCCTTACTTGCTGCAATGGTTTGAATCACTGTGGGGCATCACGCACCCTGCAATAGGCTGGAAACCGACCGCCATCGGAATTCGGCAACTGATCGTGAGCACGCTTTTTACCATTCTATTTATTATTACCTGGAGATTGTGATGAATGATATGAAATGGGAAAAACTGACTGAAGTGTATGGCCGTCTGGAAGCAGACGTGATAAAAAGTTACCTGGAGGCCGAGGGGGTGCCGGTCGAACTGTTTCAGGAGGCTGTCGGCCAGCATGCCTTTCCAACTACTATTGACGGATTAGGACGAGTGCAGCTCTTTGTTCCAAAAGAAAAAATCACGCAAGCCCGCGAATTGTTCAATATGTACCAAGATTCAAATAACGATGTACCCACCGAGGAGGAAGTTTGAAAAACGCAGTTATTTTGATCACCAACAATGGAATGGGGCAAGCTGATGAAACCTTGCAACATAAGCTCTTTGGTAAATATTTAGAACTCATTCAGCAAAACAACACGCTACCAAACGCTTTTTGTTTCTACACCAACGGCGTAAAGTTGGTTGTGGATGGTTCACCTGTGCTAGAACAACTCCAGGTTTTAGAATCCAAGGGCGTGCGCCTGATCGTATGCGGTACATGTCTGGATTATTTTAACCTTCTCGATAAGGTGAAAATTGGAATCGTAGGTGGGATGACAGATATTATCGAAGCCCAAGATAAAGCCGAGAAAGTAATCACGCTATAACCAATATCAGATCAACACTATGACTCCTCGAAAACGATCAAGACCGCCCCAGTATTTGCTTCTGATACTCATCGCAATGTTTGGCTTGGGCCTATTACTCTTCGTCTCTTCTGTCGCTGCAGCCTCTCCCGCACCACAAACCACCGTAACACCGACATTTGATTTCTCACGTCTGGATGCGCCGATCACTGCCGACCCGCCCGGTCAGGTCGATAGAGGCGCCATCCACTACTGGGGTGTGTGCATGGCTTGCCACGGGGATTATGGACAAGGATTGATTCCTGAATGGCGAGATGCTTTCGGCGAAGACAGGGATTGCTGGCAATCAGACTGCCACGGCCCCGATCATTTACCAGAGGGATTCCAGATGTTCAAAGACAACCTGGCCCCACCCATTTCGGGGTCGGGTAAGTTGGCGCGCTTCAGCAATTCTTTTGAACTTCATGAATATATATTTGAAACCATGCCGTGGTGGAATCCAGGCTCCATCACGCGTGAAGAATCCTGGGCTTTGACCAATTATTTGCTCAAATTAAATGGTACCCGACCCGAAGGTCTGGTCTTGACGACAACAAACGGGTATGCCATACCTGTGCACCGTGCTATTTCACTACCTGAGCCTGAACTCCCAGGCGTATTGGTACTGGCAGGAGTTTTGATTTTTGCCGCACTTGTTTTGATTATTCAGGCCATCCCCAAACGAGCTGAAGCGACGGCAATTCCAATAAGGCCGAATTTCATCCATCACTTGCATCCGCCAAGTATCCCTATGCTGCAATCTCGCTTCCGCTACACTCTCGGTGCAGGCGGAATTGCGGTGTTCTTATGCCTGGTATTACTCGTTACCGGCTTACTGGAAATGTACTTTTACATTCCCTCACCGGAGCAGGCTGCTACATCTGTAGAAATCATCACCACACTGGTGCCATTTGGTAACTTGATCCGCAACCTGCACTATTGGTCGGCACAATTGCTATTGGTGGTGATGACCATCCACTTATTACGCGTGGTGTTGACCGGCGCCTACGCCAAACCACGCCGTTTCAACTTCCTGATTGGGCTGGCGCTGCTGGTCCTCATCTTGTTGCTGGATTTCACCGGCTACGTACTGCGCTGGGATGAGGGCATTCGCTGGGCGCTGGTAGTCGGCACCAATTTGTTAAAAACCATCCCGTGGATTGGCGAAGATGTCTACCAATTTGTGATGGGCGGCCCCGAAGCTGGCCCGGCTGCATTGATCCGTTTCTACAGTTGGCATATCTTTGGACTGACAATTGGAGCAACTATTTTGATCGTGTGGCATGCGTTCCGCGTTCGCCGCGATGGAGGAATTGCAATACAACCCCCAGCAGAACGAAAAGATAAATCGCGCATCACGCGTTTCGAATTGCTTCGCCGCGAAGTACTAACAATGGTTATCGCTGGAGTTGTATTGCTAATCGTTTCGGTTTTCATCCCTGCACCCATTGATCAGCCAATCTCAGACGCCAGCATTGATACTTCTGACTCCCGCGCGCCCTGGTTCTTTCTGTGGGTTCAGCAACTTCTCAAGTACGGGGATCCATTTACCTGGGGAGTTTTCGTCCCACTTTTGGTCATAGTTGTGTTGGGACTGATACCATATGTGCTCCCTAGGGCCAAGGAATTAGGACGATGGTTCCCTCGCGGAAATGGGATCGCACGAATACTTACTATCCTTATCGTGCTGGGAATACTCGTCCTGACAGTACTTGCCAGCCTACCGACTACATACTAATACCATGACTAAATTTTCTCGTCACGATTTTCTTAAATTCCTCACCAACACCATATTCAGCTTGAGTGGTCTAATCGGTTTGAGTGGATTAATCCGGTTTTTTAGCTATCAATCCGATCCCGGGCCACCAACTGAGTTCGATTTGGGATCAAAATATGACTATCCAAAAGGATTTCAGGTAATCAGACCAGACATCCCAGCTGCTATCATAAATACGGATGAGGGCATTATTGCCATCAGCCTTGTTTGCACACACTTGGGTTGTAGCGTCGAAGAAAATATTGATGGTGAGGGTTTTACCTGTCCTTGCCATGGTTCTCGGTATAATAAAAAGGGTACTGTACTTCAGGGACCAGCTACTAAAAATTTACCCCGATTTAGAATTGTAGAACAGGACGACAACACATTAAAGTTGTATACCAAGTAGCATGTCGTTATAATTAGGTATGCTATTGATCAATTTCGCTCAGAGCGGATTATTATTATGGCCACGAGGTGGTATCGTAAACCCAAAGGGCAATGCAAGTGTGCATTAGCCCTTTTTGATTCGATTTGGAGGAGCAATGGATTTCGATCTCAATGAAGAACAACGCATGTGGCAAAAGGCAGTTCATGATTTTGTGGCGGCAGAAGTGCGCCCTTTTGCACGCGAAGCGGATGAAACTGGTGAGTTCAATTGGAACGCCGTTCGGAAAATGGGACCCCTGGGCATATTAGGATTACCCATTCCTGAAGAGTTTGGCGGTCCGGGTATCGACTCGATTAGCGCAACGATAGCCATTGAGGAGTTAGGTTGGGGTTGCGGAAGCATGGCCCTGGCCATAGCCGCACACAATGGGCTAGGTAGCACTCCTATCGTTCTGTATGGAAGCGAAGATCAGAAAAAGAAGTGGTTGCCACTAATTTCCAGCGGTCAGGGGAAGCTGGGTAGTCTTGCGCTGACCGAACCAGGTGCAGGATCGGATCTGCAAGGGGGCGTCAAGACAAAGGTTGAAAAAGACGGGGATGAATGGGTAATCAATGGCTCCAAAATGTGGTGCACAAATGCCTCCATCGCAGAGTACATCATCACGCTCGTTCGCACGGACCCCGAAGGTGGCTCCCGCTCTTTGAGCATGATTATTGTTCCAACAGGCACACCCGGCCTGACGATCGGCCCTGCCGAGAAGAAAATGGGATTGCATGGCTCCCCTACGCATGCCGTTACATACGAAGATGTACATGTGCCGCTGGATGCGCTGTTGGGCGAGGAGGGCAAAGGGATTCACCAAACGCTGACCACACTTGACAGTGGACGCATCAGCGTAGGCGCCATCTCTGTTGGACTGGCACAGGCAGCCTTTGAACATGCTACCAACTATGCGCGCGAACGTCAGGCATTCGGTAAACCTATTGCCGATCTGCAAGCCATCCAATGGATGCTGGCAGAGATGGCAACCCAGATCGAAGCAGCCCGCACACTACTGTATAAAGCCGCCTGGCTAAAGGAGCAGGGACGCCTCTACTCGATGGAAGCCTCAATGGCCAAGATGTTCGCCACCGAAATGGCTGAAAAAGTCTGCAGAGACGCTATCCAGGTGCACGGCGGATATGGATACAGTCAGGAATACCCGGTGGAACGAATTTATCGTGATGCGCGTTTAATGACGATCGGCGAGGGAACCAGCGAAATCCAGCGCTTGGTCATCGCACGGCAAGTGCTTAAGATGGAATTCTAAATTTCCTAGGGGCACAATATCTTTACGCAGGTGTTGTGTCCCAATTTCCTGAAAAACAATCCTCAAGCATCATGACAACCTAATTCGAAAATGCTATTCTGATATCAGGCAAATGGCTTTCACTTTAGTTTTCGCTAACTGGTCTGTAAAAAAGCAGGTAATGGTTGCAAGACG
>CAZCPP010000263.1:0-5982 GCA_964500655.1 uncultured Anaerolineaceae bacterium
CTCCCTCCATAAATAATCTTCTTTTTCTGTTTCAGCACCTCTCACCTCCCTTTCTGCACCTTCTTTTCAGGCAAAACCCCCTTTTTCACTGTTTTCAATAACCACTCTTGGAACCCAGGGTACTCGGCTCGCCCTCTTATCAGCACCGTTTTCGCTCGACATATTCATGTTTTCTGCCGGATGGGGTTTTTGCACCCTACGGGCAATCTCCGGGTGGGATATTATCCGCGCCACCGTCAAACCAAGTTTGCTCCTGAGCAATCGCGTCAATAATATCTACGTAGTCATCATGTTGGGCCAGTTCGGCCGCATTTTGGGAAATCACAATAAAATCAGAGTCTTGAGCACGAGTATATTCGGCAATATCCCCTACCCACCAAATCATTTCTTGGAGAGGATCAACACCTTCTTCTCTTGCGAATGCAATGACATTCTCGTCCGAGTAGGCTTCAACCCAGTCAAGATATACACCATCAAAACCAGAATCCAGGATTCCCTGTAGGTAGCCATCTTCTCCCAGCCATATCTCTCGATATTCATCCCACCAATACGCAACCGGATAATTGCCTTCCCAACCATCAGGATCCAGGGCGATGATCCATTCCGGATTGCCGATCTCCCAACCGGGTCGCCAGTAGGTGCGAAAATCTTCAGCCTGACCAATATCAATATATGCGATGACCAGTTTTGGATGTTCAGCAGTATGCATACTTTCAATCGCTTCTTCCAATGGATAATCCGAATTATTTTCCTCTGATTCGATATACTCAATGACCACCATGTCGTAGGAAGAGTCAACTATCTGGTTTAAGGTCCTATCATCCAAATTAACGTCAATATAGTAGAACCAGTGTGTGACATCACTAAGCGCGGGATGGTCATTCTTACTTTTTTCCGAGCTGGATTCGTCTATTATTGGCTGTTCACTACTTTCTTCGCCAGAAGATGATCCTTGTTCTGGAACAATAACTTCATCGTCATTGGGGTTTCCACTGAGATTGCACGCTATAGTGGCAAGCAATAAAACAACTAATATGTACGGTAGTTTATAGTTCATGGAATACTTCTCCTTCCAGAAAAGGTACAGTTTAGGTAAGGGGATCGAAAAAAAGAATCATGGCAACAAAAGAGTTTCTGCTTCCATCACAATATCAGGAACATCCCAGCCTTTTTGATCCATCAATTCGATAAAGGCGCGACGAAAAAGTAAGCTAGTCTTTACTATCACTTCGCCATTTTGCGGTGCAGTGAACATATAGGTGCTGGAATCTATTTCAAGCGCGGCTAATCGATTATCGCTGACCACGCGTGTCGGGTTCCAATAGGCACCGGAGGGGGCAACTTCCGTCCATAGCTCCATGAGCACTTTGGCATAAGCTTTCCCGGGTAGCCCGGCATAATAACCTCCTGCCGGATTCCCTACCCCGCACCAATCTGGGATAGTCGGTCCATCGATTTGTGTCAACGTTTCTCCGTTCGGGTCTGAAGCCTCCACTAGCAAGATCAGATGCCTCAACGGCGAATCGGTCGGGACGTGGTGTCCGGTCTGATCGTTGGTGATACTCACGGTGACCAGAATTTGGTTTCCCTGCCGCTTAGCATTTATCTCCATGGTAACCGCGTTCTGTAACAGTATCTCATCGGATGCGCCGGGCATGCGATGGCTGAAAATCGTGGATGGATCACGCTCCTGTCCACCTGCTTCTGGAATAGCAAAATAGGTTACACCAAGCGGCGGCATGTGGCAATCCTGGCATGTTTGCCCGGTCTCTGGATCGCTATAGGGACTCTCTAGCCACTCACCAAAAGAATTGTAGACAACCGTGTCCCAGAAAATGCCAAAATGGCACGGCGCACAGAACTGGCTTTGTTGTTGCAAAGGTGAGTAGGTGTCCTCGCCCGGGGCCACATCGTCAAAGGGACCTGCAAAGAATTGGTGTCCCTCGGGTGGGCGGCGGAATTCATAAGAAAGTACACCTGGCATGTTGGGATTAGGCGTACCGCTTTGGTTTAACTTCACATCCCAAACCTTGTGGCAGAAATCGCAGGGCACTCCTTCTGCCGCTACACCAGAGACAGTTGTCGGATCTATGCTATAAGGATTGTTCACCGAAGCAGCCGGGGTGTGGCAGGCTGCGCAGTTACCAGCCGTTTCAGGAAAGTCAAGTTTGTAGCCGGGGCCGTAGTAGGGCTGGTTTGGGTCAGGACGCAGTGGGAAATTGCCGTAATCGCGACTTGAAGCATAACGCGTGAGTGGGCTCTGGTTGCCACCCATATCCGTACCGGTGTACATGGTCAGGAAGCGCGGGTTGATTGCCGATTGTGAATGTGCATCCTGGAGCCACTCATCCACAGGGAGCGTGTTCACCCTCGCCCCTGTCCCCTCTCCCTCAGGGAGAGGGGAACTTCCTGAACTGTGACACTCTGCGCAACCCTGATCTTCTCCCTGGCCGAAATGGTACTGGGATGGCAGCCAAGCATAATCTGGGTTGTCAGAATCGGTGTGCGCTTCGAGATAGATTTCAATATCGTTCGTCCCCGGCATGACTTCCTGTACGCCCGCGATATAGTAACCGGATGCCCAGGCTGTGACAGTTACGGCTTCGTCCGAATCCAACCCGGAAAGCGTAAATTTTCCAACCTTATCGGTAATCGTATGGTTTTCTGTGGCCTGAGCACGTACGACAGCGTCTGCTACTGGTCCGTGCTCATCTAGCACCGTACCAGAAATCACATCTTGTTTCTGAACAATGCCGCAGGAGGTCAGGGCCATCCCAAAAACTATGGCGCAGGCTATGAAACACAACAGGGAATCCCTAAAGCGCAACATCTCGTCACCTCTTGCGCCGCCAAACTAAAACCACGCCTGCAAATACTAACGGAGCAAACCCGCCCAGGCAAGGTAAACTCGACGTTGGATCCTCCGGGGATTCATCGGGAGGGGAATCTGGTTCCGCGGGAGAATCAGGCTCCCCCTGCGGGGACGATGCAGGCTGAGTCGGAGGCGGGGCAGCACCTTCTGGCGGATGTCCGTCTAAATCCAATCGATAAACTCCTTCGCCTTCCGTGGCAGCGTATAGATGCGAGCCATCTGATGAAAACGCTAATGCATTGACCGCCCGAGTCCGCAAGCCCTCATTGCTTGCAAACCAAGTTTGCCCAACATCATTTGAGCGATAGACACCACTGAAATGATCGGCAAAATACATCTGATTAGAATCGATGGGATTGAACAGGATGCTCGTGATAGAAGCTTCTGGCGGTAACCCGGCGGCAATGGACTCCCATGTATTCCCACCATCATTAGAACGGTACAAGCCTCCAAATTGCATCCCGACGAAGAGGATATCCGTTTGCGAGGGATGGATTGCAATCGAGCGTGGTCTCACCTGGGTTGGCAGGCCATCCAGCCTGATCCAATTTGTGCCGCCGTCACTGGTCTTGAACAGCCCGCTGCTGGGCGAAGTCCCATAAACCATTTGTGGATCGGACGGATGAATTGCCAGGTCGGTTATATGAGTGTTTCGGGTCTGTGCATCATTCGCACTCTCCCAGGAGCTTCCGCCATCCCAGGACACAAATATTCCGGAAGCCGGGATATTCACATCGAAACCACCTGCGGAGAAAAACGCAGCTGAGCCAGCATAAACGGTGCGGGCATCGGATGGGGCAAAGGCAATCACCCGCCAGCCCTGCATTTCAACTTTGGGAATATCGGTCCACCGCCAGGTCTGACCGCTATCCTGGCTTTCGAAGATCGACCCGGACCAGTTATTGGCCGCCAGGATATGCCGGGGGTTTGCCGGGTCTATGGCAACAGCGTTCCATTCCAACCCCGAAGCCTGTCGATGATTCAGGCCGACCCATGTTCCACCGCCATCGGAACTGCCAAAAATCCCGCTCCGGGCTGCAGCGAAAACCTGAGCTGGCGCATCGGGAGAGACTGCAATTGCCCGCACCTGCGCGCCTGTGTAGCCGCTGCTGGCATCTACCCAGGTTTCTCCACCATCCTCGCTCATGAAATTACCGCCGCCATAATTGTTGGCAAAGATGCGCTGTGGATCGCGGGGGTCCACCTGGAAGTCGATCGGGAACCCGGCTTCCACACCGGGAGCCCCCCAACCATGTTCATCTTCGCTAGCCGTTGGCTGCCAGGTTCTTCCACCATCATCGCTACGGTATATAAAACCCGGGTTGCCCGCATAAGCGATATTCGGGTCTGTGCCGGCAAATTCAACGGATTGCACCCCATCCATTAGAACTCTTTCCCAGCTTGCTCCCCCATTCGTGGTCAGGAACACACCCGCACCATCCAGGTAGGCATTATTGCTGCTCCCAGCCAGCAAAATATCCGGGTTCTCGGGGTGCATGAACAGCGTCCCTACATACAGATTGGTGATGCCATTGTTGACCTGTCCCCAAGTCTGGCCGCCATCGGTGGATTTCAGCACACCCACACCACCCGCTGTATTTGTGTTGTGATCCGAGTTGGCGGCCTCGCGGTCAAAGATGCCTGTAGAGACATACAGCACATTCGAATCTTGAGGATTGATCCAGACATAGCGCGCCAGGTTATCTCCGCGCCAGATAGGGATCCAGTTTTCGCCGCCATCGGTGGTCTTATAAACGACACCCTTTGTTTTATCGAATTCCCGCCCGATTTGCTCACCCTGGCCCTGAGCCCATGCCCAACTGGAAATTTCTGCAGCGGCATAGACGATATCAGACGAGTGCGGATCAATACTGATCCCGCGAAAAGTGATGCCTTCATTTTCGACGATGCCGTTCGTATTCTCCACCCAGGTCTTGCCCCCATCTACAGACTTGAAGATTCCACGAACGTTCTGCGTCCCCGTCCATATCGTATTCGAATTATTAGGGTCGATGGTCAGGCAAAAAATGGGAATCGCGTCACCGGATGCGCCGCCCCGGGGTGTGATCCCGTTATTAGACGGGAACCAGGTTTTACCACCATCTGTACTCTTGAATACTCCTGCAAATGCGTCTGTGACGAACATAGTATCCAGGTTATCAGGCCGCATACGCACGTCGTAACCTAGGCCGCCCAGCGGACCGCCAGTGCGAATCCACCCCGTTCCTCCTTCCATAGTTGGCGCGGGAGCAGGAGCCGTTCCCCAAATCTCGACATCATCAATCAGAACCTGAGAATCAGTAAGTGATTCAAAGGCGATGCCTCCACTGAGCAAAGGCTCAGGATCGGTATAGGTCATCACCACCTGCTCGTTGACCAATACGGTGACGGTTGAGCCATAGCCGGTAATCTCAACGGTCTTCCATCCATCTCCGAGGCCCCCTGCACTCGCCAGATTTTCACTAAAGCTATCTGGCCCGGTTTGTTTGGAAAGATACAGGCCGCCGCGACGCAGACCAATGAAATAACGGGTTGGCCCCGCTGTAACACGAAAGTTGGCGTGAACGCTTGCATCCCCGGTCAATTTAACTTTGAAACGCAGGCGATAATCGCTCCAGGAACCGCTGGTCAGGGAAGCCCAAACGTGTCCCTGACCGGCAAGCACATAACCTGTTTCGCTTTCCGCAATTTCCCATCCGGGGCCGAGGTCCCACTCATCGGGCCGCCCGGATTCAAAATCCTGAGAATAGAGCAGAACCTCTTCTTGCGCCAGCACCCCTCCTACAGATAAGAGTAGTAGAGCAAAGGCAATCCCTATGACAACGGTTCGCTGAGCAGGTTTTTTGATCATCATGTCATCCTTTCAAAACAGGGGCTTACTCGTTCCATTCGTACGCACCAATATCACAGACCGCATTTCCATCATTGTCGCCATCCGAGGGCCGGGGGTTGCCAAGGGCATCCTCGGCCGGACAGGAGGCGTTCTCTCCAGCATCGATGGCAGGGCTGGTTCGCTGGAGATGCAAATCCACACCCGGCCAGCCAGAAACGAAGAGGGGTACAGCCAACGGGAATAACGGATAATTCAAACAAGGTCTCCCCGTCTTGAC